>SLOZ01000024.1 GCA_007132255.1 Limnochordia bacterium
AGTTGATACCACCGAATGTGGGTGCGAGCGCCTTAACGTGTGCCACCACTTCGTCTTCCGTCTCAGCATCGAGGCAAATGGGAAATGCATCCACACCAGCAAACGCCTTGAACAGAAGGGCCTTGCCTTCCATGACCGGCAGCGATGCCTGAGCCCCGATGTTCCCTAAACCAAGGACAGCGGTGCCATCGCTGACCACAGCCACCATGTTTCCCTTTGTGGTATATTGATAGGCCGCATCAGGTTCCTTGGCAATGGCGCGACATGGCTCTGCTACGCCCGGTGAATACGCCAGACTCAAGTCATCCTTGTTACGAACGGGCACTTTGGACTCCACCGTTATTTTCCCTTGGTGCTTTCGATGCATTTCTAACGCTTTCTGGTAAACATCCATTGCATAAACTCCTTTTGGTAATAGATTCTCCCAAGGATCACCAGCCATCACTCGTTGAAGCGCAGCAGTCCTTGAGCTTTGACAAAGTAGTCAACCCCGGAAAAGACAGTGATCACCGCAGCCACCCACATAATCAGTAGTGCCCCAGGTACATTCAACAATACAGCGACAATCGCAACAATTTGCGAGATTGTTTTTAGCTTTCCCCACCTTGACGCTGCTATCACAACGCCATCGGCAGCTGCCAACATCCGCAGCCCCGAAATGGCAAACTCACGGCCAATGATAATGAGCGCAATCCAAGCCGATATGTTTCCTAATTCTACTAAACTCAGTAAAGCGGCTGTGATGAGAAGTTTATCGGCAATGGGATCGATCAATTGACCGAACCGAGTGATTTCCTTGCGGGAACGAGCGATGTAACCATCTAGCCCATCAGTAATGGCCGCTAAGATAAAAACAGCTACAGCCAACAACGTACCGTAAGGGGCAGTTTCGAGCAAAAGCAGCATAAAAACGGGAACGAGAAAGATCCTAAACAGCGTCAGCGAGTTGGCCAAATTCACGTTACCCCGTCCTTTCAACAATCTCGCCCACCAGATCGTACGCATGAGCGTCCGTAATCCGAACTCGTACAATTTGCCCAATCTTGTCGCTGCCACTGCCCAAGTAGACCTGTCCATCGACCTCCGGAGCCTGGCCCGAGTGCCTACCCACAACGACAAGATCGCTTTCAGTGGACAAGCCTTCAATAAGAACGTCCAGTTCCTGTCCGAGCAGTGCTTGATTGTGAGCCAGTGATATGCCCCGCTGCAGAGCCATAGCCCGCTCATAACGGTCCTGCTTAATGTTTTCAGGCACTTGCCCAGGCATATCGTACGCTATGGTATCTTCCTCTCGGGAGAACACAAAGATCCCGACGCGGTGAAATTGCACTTCTTCCAGAAAACGTAGAAGTTCAGCGAAATCTTCCTCTGTTTCACCCGGGAATCCCACAATGAACGAGCTCCGCAATATGGCATTGGGAACCGCGTCGCGGATTTGACCGATAAGACCCAACTGCGCCTGGTAGTCACCTGGACGATGCATCGCCTTGAGAACGGACGTGGCGGCATGCTGGAGTGGAATATCAAAATAGGGAAGCAAGCGTCGAGCTTCTGCCATAACCGCTAAAACATCCGCTGTCAGCGTTGTGGGATAGGCATACAGCATCCGGATCCAGTCTACATCCACAGTCTGGTCCAACCCAGCCAACAGCTGGCCTATCGAACGTCCACCCTGGTCAGTGCCATAGGCCGTGGTATCCTGTGCGATGATATTGAGTTCTCGAACCCCTTGTGCTGCCAGGCCCTGAGCTTCACGCAAAATGGCTTCCATCGCGCGACTGCGCAGTGGACCACGGATCTTGGGAATGACACAAAAAGCACAGGCGTGGCTGCAGCCCTCGGCGATCTTCAAATATGCGCTGTGACCACCATCCGATAATACTCGCGGAAGCTCGGGATCATCGTACGAAAAATACTCTGGTCGAATTGTTTGGACTTTCATACCCGTCAAAACGCGTTCAACAACCGACGGCAGCTCATCCATCTCGCCCGTGCCTAAGAGTCCGTCGATCTCTGGGATTTCGTTCATCAACTCTTCCCGATAGCGTGCCGACAAGCACCCGGTAACGATTAAGCCGCGACAGCGTCCGACGCGTTTGTAGGCCGCCATTTCCAAGATCGTATCAATAGACTCTTCCTTAGCGGGCCCAATGAACCCGCAGGTATTCACGATCAACACATCAGCCTCCGCTGGTTCATCCACGAGACTGGCACCGTTCTGAACCAGATAGCCTAAGGCAATTTCCGTATCTACTAGGTTTTTTGCACAACCCAAAGACACCATTCCGATATTCACGTCCAATGACATATGACACCTTCAGTCCTTTTGCAATGCGCTGAGTCGCGCCCCTATTTTTGTGTATGTCTGTGAGTATTCGCTTTTTCAAGGTACCATTCCTCCCTTTGGATGAAAAGTGCATCGTTCAGGCAGGAAAATCACCACCTATGTGGAAAACAAGAGTATCCTAACAAAAAGGGATTTTTGGTCATGGGCAAAGACACCTTAAAATACCTCAGCCTGGTAACTCAATTGGGCTTGACTGTCGTTGTCGGCGTGGCTTTTGGCGGTTTTGTCGGCTTTCACGCCGACAGTCGCTTGGGTACTTCTCCAGTTTTCACAATGCTGGGCATATTGCTTGGCGCCGCCGGAGGTCTGTGGGCCGCCTATCAATTGGTGGTGGAGCTCGGCCGAAACCACCACAGAGATACGGATGATTAGAGACTATGAAGCCACTTTATCATGAAGATACGATCGCAAAATATGTGTGGATTACCGCCGTAGGCGGTAGTTTGGCGTTGTGGTGGCTTGAGCCACGTTGGGCGTATGGGTTTCTGTTAGGCAGTCTCATGGCTGGTTTGGGGTTTCGACTGCTGATTGCCGACATGCGGCGGTTAACGGCGCAAACCATCTCGCCAACTCGTGCGGCCTTGGTGGGCTACTTAAAACGTTATCTGCTCTATGGAGCCGCAATGGCTGCTGGCCTGACAAACCCACTGGTGGCGTTTGTTCCTTTACTTATCGGATTGCTCGTCCCAAAGTTCCTTATCTTATGTTTTGTACTTGTTGCAAGGAGGACTTCCCATGGAAGCTAGAGTACTATTTCATATTTCGTCGCTGCCCATTACTGAAACCGTGTTCTTTACTTGGGTTATCATGGTGCTTTTGACGCTCGTCAGCATCGTATTCACACGGAATTTGAAAACGATACCCCGTGGAATGCAAAACATCCTGGAAGTAGCCGTTGACGGTATCGAGAACTTAGTGCACAAAGACATGGGCAAACGTGGCTCCGGATATGTGCCGCTGATTTTGACAATAGCGTTATTTATCCTGACCGCTAATTTGATTAGTATCTTTCCCGGTACGTTTGCACCAACCCAAGATCTCAACACCACAGCTGCCTTGGCGATCATCGTCTTCCTTGTCGCTCATGGGTCCGAGATTCGAGTCAAAGGACTGGGGCCTTACATCAAGACCTACTTTCAGCCCTATTTTTGGATGTTTCCCATCAATGTAGTTGGTGAAATTGCCAAAGTTTTGAGTCATGCCTTTCGACTTTATGGTAATATATTGGGTGGGACGATCATTATTGGCATTCTTTACATGTTTGCGCCCTATGTCCTGCCTGTGCCACTCATGGCGTGGTTTGGTTTGTTCATGGGTGTCATACAAACAGCTGTATTCACGCTGCTCGCAGTTGCCTACATACAGGTCCGCCTGGAGTAGGATCAGAGAAAGGAGGGAACAGAGAATGCTGGAAGCTGCAATCGTAATCGCCGCCGTAGCTGTCGGATCTGGCCTAGCCATGATCGCTGGCCTCGGACCTGGTATTGGTGAAGGCTATGCCGCTGGTAAAGCCGTGGAAGCCATTGGACGACAGCCGGAAGCTGAAAACTCAGTGCGCACAACCATGATCTTGGGTCAAGCCATTTCTGAGTCCACGGGTATCTACTCATTGGCTGTGGCATTGTTAATGATTTTTTCTTTTGGTTTTCCCATGTTTAACAAGCTTATGGAGCTTTTGGGTTAATGGTAGTTGGGTGCATTGAATATGCACCCAATTGCTTCTATCTTCGGTTTAATGCAATGCTAAAAGAGGGTGAGACCATTGATTGATCCTGGCCAATTTCTTCAACAAACTGTGAACTTCCTCATACTCTTGTTTTTGCTCAAGCGGTTTCTATACCAACCCATCCGCAAATTCCTTGACGAGCGTACTGCTGCTATCGAGGATACCATAGCGCAGGCTGAGGCTGACCAGTCCGAAGCCGAAAAACTCCGTTCCGAGCTAGAAGAGCGTCTAGCCGAGGGTCGCCATGAAGCCAAGGAATACCTGGACAATGCTATGCGCCGCAGTGAGAAGATGCATGAGGAACTCTTGGCCGAGGCAAAACGTGAAGCTGAACAGCTCAAACAGCGGGCTCAAGCTGACATCCGTCGCGAACAAGAACAAGCGTGGGCAGAGCTTAAGGACCAGGTAGTGCAGCTTTCTTTCCAAATCGCCTCCAAAGTAGTTAAGAACTCGCTGGATGAAAAACGCCATCAAGAGCTCGTGAACGATGTGGTCGCGGATCTAGATGAATCGACCCTAGGAGAACGCCTATGAGTCAACAACAGGCCGCTCAACGTTATGCAGCAGCGCTCTACGAAGTGGTGAATGCCGAAGAACGGGAACAGGTACACGAAGAGTTTCAGCAGGTTATGGATGTGTTGGCAGATCCAGACATTGCGGAGTTCTTCTTCCATCCTAGAACTCCCATCGAGGAGCGCCAAAAAGCCATCGCTGCAATGCAGCTCCAGGAAAGCCTTTACCGATTCCTGATGCTGGTGCTCACGAAAGGTCGTGAACAACATTTGGCTGCTATAGCGGAGGCGTTTCGAACACACATTTACGAAGATGCCGGAATTCGGACAGCCAAAGTCTCCAGCGCGATCCCGCTGTCGGATTCGACTGTGGATGATATTCGGGAGCGCTTGACAAAACTCACTGGAGATCGGACAATTGAACTGGAAGTAGTCGTAGATGCCGACATCTGGGGAGGTCTCGTCATCGAAATGGACGGTAAAATCATAGATGGCAGCCTGGCTACACAAATGGAACGTTTTCGCCAATCGCTCTCTTCCCAACCCTAGGGAGGTGAACCGGTGTGAATTCTATCCTGTCCTATCTCACGTTGATGGTTCTTAGTTTTCCCGTTCTTGGTACTTTATCGGTACCGTTGTTTAGACGCTGGTACCCCCAGCGTCCACTGGTCGGGACCATGGTGTTCTTCACGTTGGCTTTCGTTAGTAGTTTTATCCTGCTTTTCTTGGCAGCTGGTCAAGGCTCTGCACGACATTTCGTCTCCTCGCTGTTCGGTTTTGGTGTTTACATCGACCTTTTGACCGCCGGCGCTCTCGTAATCGTATCTGTAGTAAGTCTGCAAACCATCCTTTGTTCTCCTCGCTTGTGGAGCATACGGGATGGTTTTGTGTCCTTGGTGATCTTTTCTTTGTCGTGCCTAGCCCTTTCGGCCTTACTATTATCAGATAATTTGTTAACTTTTTTATTGTTCTGGACACTTATTGACGTAGGCGCATTCTATGGCCAGGAATGGGAACCTGAGCGCACTCGGCAGATGCGCTGGCGGGCATTCCTTACCCTGCAAACTGCCAGCCTCATTGTGCTTGCTGCCGTGGGCATCCTCTCAAAGTCCATCGAGACCACAGATTTTGCTTATCTAGTTTCCGAGAAGCACGCTGTGAATCCGCTGCTGCTCACTTGGGTGATGGTCATTACGTTTGTCGGCGTCGGATTCAAGACCGCAGGGTTCCCTTATTCTTTTTGGTCAGCGGTGGCAACCGCTTCCAGTAGTGCTCTGCCACAATTCCCTCTCATTTACGGCATCAGTGCTGTACTACCCGGGATCTACCTTCTGACACGTCTGCACCCCGTTCTTGAACGAACCTTGGTCCCTATACCTCTGGTTCTAGCCGCTGCCGTCGTTGCTGGCTTTGCAGCGTTCCCTTTGTTCGAGCCCCGGAACCAGCAGGATCCCGTAGTCGAGAAGGGCTAAATGTCTCGAGTAAACCCGATTTTAGATTCAGCCTCCCGGAAAAACCTGAGCAAAATGCATTCAGCGAAGATCAAGAAGCAGGGCACCCAAAACGGGTGCCCTGCTTTTGCTTCATCTGAGTTCAACTGCGCCTCTTCGCTGCGCATACCTAGATTACAGATTCAGTTTTAACTTAGCGGTCAATCCACAACCATGCCCATGTATCCATCATGCCGCCACTAATCGGTGCAGGAACACCATTGCGAAGGTGGTCACGAACGGCTACGTTCGTCTGGGCATTGACTGTGTAGATCAGGGGAACTTGTTCAGCCACGATCTCTTGGAATTCGTAATAGTACATCTGACGCTCGTCCCAATCCATCGTGCGCTGAGCAGACACGAACAACTCGTCGATGCGAGCTTCCCATTCGGTTACAGGCTCTTCCTGCAGTGGATGCCACATATGCAGATTACCGTGGCTCATCCAAGTGTTAGCGCCGCCGTTGGGATCGAATGTTCCGGTCAGGCCAATGATGATGCCTTCCCACTCGAAGTTGTTCAACAGCTTGTCAACAATCACATTGAAATCGATCATGTTAAAGTTAACCGTGATACCCAATTCACCCAAGTCTTCTTGGAACAGTTCGCCAGTGGTCTGACGAATGGCCACACCGGTATTGGTCAGTAACTCAAATTCGATGTGATTACCATCCTGGTCGTAACGAAGACCATCAGCACCTAAGGTGTAGCCAGCGGCCTCCAAAGCTTCATGCGCAGCCTGTAAGTCGTAGTTGTACTCCTTGACGTTAGGATTCAAGAAGAACTCGTTGCGCATGTTGATTGGACTGTGCTGGAAGTAGCCACGACCATTCATTTCCATGTCCAGCAACGTTTCGCGGTCCACAGCGTAGGCCAAAGCCTGACGGAAATACTTGTCCTGGAACCAGTTAAGCGCCGGGGGCTCCAAACCAGCCGGATTCTGGTTGAAAACGATAAAGGTTGTGCCCGGGTTAGGGCCACTCTCAATTATACTAAATGGCAGGCGGTCTACACGATCTTCAAATTCCGTGAAGTGTGTAGCAGGAATACCCATGTAGTCAAATTCGCCGGCAAAGAAGGCGAGCACAGCCGTATCCTGGTTGGGATAGTACTTGTAAATCACGCGATTCAGATATGGCAGTTGGTTGCCTTCTGTATCAAACTGGTAGTAATTGTCATTGCGAACCACAACAAGTTCTTGGTCCACGCGGTAGGTCGATAACTTCCAGGCACCAGTTCCGACGACCTCGGACAGATCTGAGGCCAGAGTATAGCTCTCATTGAAGCGACCTTCACGGAATGCATCACCCAAAACATGCTCAGGGATGATGTTGGCTCCAATGCTGTACATAATCGGCGAGTGCACACGAGGAAGTGTGAACTTTACAGTATAGTCATCCAGTGCTTCATACTGCATCGGTTCGCCATCAATGTGCAGACCGGTTCGAGCATTGGACTGCGATTCAGGGTCATAGATCACGTCAAAGGTGAAAATGACGTCTTTGGCAGTAAACTCGGTGCCGTCATGCCATTGGACACCACGCCGAAGGTGGAAAATGATCTCGGTTCCATCCTCGCTGATTTCGTACTCGCGAGCCAATTGGCCCACAACGTCTCCCGTATTACGATCGAGCCGCACCAAACCTTCAAACAATTGGTCGGTTAAGTCCGTCGTCGAGGTTTCCGCAGCCAAATGTGGATTGTAAGACTTAGGACCCGAAGCTCCACCGTACACTGTCAAGGTACCGCCATATCTACCGATGGATTCACCATAGTACCCGGCAACATCGACGATCTCAGGATCTAACAACTCCACAGCTCCCGCACCAGCGGTCAGCATTAGGATCAATGCTACGGCCAGGACAAAACGCATATTCTTCATTCCTCTTCCTCCTCTTTTATCGATCAATAACAAAACAATAAGTTCACTTCAGAGACTGTCCCTCCTTCAAAATTGTATAGTGTCACCGTCCATACTCCGTGCGGAGGCACGCGCTTTTCGGTGACTCTGCCTATACGAGTATAAATTCTGCATTATACTAGGATTTCCTTCCAAAATGGAGATGTTTTTCATGGTTTGCTACGAATTCTTACAGGGCTTACAAACCCAGTGCCCTTAATCAGCAGAAAAAGCAGGTTCCACACGGGAAACCTGCTTGAGCTGATGGTGTTTGACTCTTAACTTGTGGCCCTCGGGTCGAAAGCATCGCGAATCCCATCACCAAAAAAACTGTAACTCAAAACGGTGACAAAGATCATGAATCCAGGGATCAACAGCCATGGAAAGCGACTGAGGGATGACAAATTCAATGCCTCCGAGAGCATGTTACCCCAACTGGCTTGAGGATGCTGGATACCAACCCCAATCAACGACAGGCCCGATTCAGCAAGAATGAATCCTGGCACGGCCAACGTAGCATTAACGATGACGTAACTCATTGTGTTCGGCAAAATGTGTCTTACAATAATCCGAGGCTGCGAGCATCCGATCGCTTCGGCACCATGGACGAACTCCAACTGACGGATGGACAGAACCATACCCCTAATTACCCGAGCCATTCCGGCCCAGCCGATAAAGCTCAAAATACCGATAATCATCATAAAACGAACATCAGACGGCAGATTCGTTGGTAGGACAGCACTGAGCGCCAGCAAGAGATAGAAACTGGGGATGGAAATAATCACTTCCGAAATACGCATCATTAAGTTATCCACCCAGCCTCCGAAGAATCCGGAGACACCACCATAAACCATCCCAATACTGGTACTGATGACAATGCCAATCAAGCCAATAAACAAGGAACGACGGGCCCCAAACGCCAACCTGGAAAAAATGTCTCGGCCGTATTGATCCGCTCCGAAGAGATAAATCTTGCCAGGAGCTTCGACAGAAAACAATCGCCGATTACCCGAAATCAAGCCGAAAAGACTGTAGGTCGTGCCTTCATTAATGAAAAATTTCACTTCATACTTGGTGTCGGTGTCCAACGAATACCGGCGACGTCCGGCATCCTCGAGGACGTAACCATACACAAACGGTCGAGTCAGCTGGCCATCCTCAAAGAAATGCACCCGCATCGGCGGATGGTACGACCGTCTGCGATCCGTCTGTGTCTCCCCGTAAGGAACCAAAAAAGGCGCAAAGATAGCAAAGAGGTGCAGAAGGATCAACACACCCATGGCCGCCATTGCCAATTTGTGACGTCGAAGGCGTCGCCATGCCATCTTCCAAGGCGAGCGAACCGCCTGTTGGTTACTGCCTTTACTCGTTTCATTGATTTCTTTCATGGCTGCTCCCCCCCTCAATCGAATCGGATTCGTGGATCACTCCACGCCAACAGTAAGTCCGCAATAAGGTTACCGAGAATCAACATCACGCCGCCAATAATCAAATTACCCATCACGAGGTAATAATCCAGACCGCGCACAGCAGTGAGCATCAAGCTGCCGATCCCTG
>SLOZ01000409.1 GCA_007132255.1 Limnochordia bacterium
ATGTATACGTTCACCGATCGCGGTGAACGTAGTTTGACGCTGCGACCGGAAGGTACAGCGCCCGTTGTCCGCAGCTTCTTGGAGCACAAGATGTATGGGCAGGCGCTGCCTGTGAAGATGTACTATGTTGGTCCCATGTTCCGCTACGAACGGCCCCAAGCCGGCCGTTATCGTCAGTTTTACCAGTTCGGTGTCGAAGCATTTGGTTCGGCAGATCCGGCATTGGATGTCGAGATGATTACCATGCCTATTCATGTTTACCGCGAACTGGGCTTGGAAGGTTTTGAGGTCCACGTGAACAGCATCGGCTGTCCCAAATGCCGACCACAGTATCGAGAACTCCTGCGGCGGTATTTGGAACCGCATAAGGATGAACTGTGTGGCAGCTGTCAGTCCCGCTATGAACGGAATCCGATGCGCATCCTCGACTGCAAAGTGGCCTCGTGTCAAGCGTTGACCGCAGAAGCTCCTCTGATGGCTGATCATCTCTGTGATGAATGCCGGGAGCATTTCGCAGGTATTACCTCGTATCTTCAGGAGTTAGATGTAGCGGTGGTGCACAATCCGCGATTGGTACGGGGGTTTGATTACTACACCAAGACAGTCTTTGAGATAAAGGTGCCTGATCTCGGTGCTCAGGACGCCGTAGGCGGCGGTGGCCGTTATGACGGACTGGTTGCAGAGATGGGTGGTCCCAGCGTCCCCGGTGTGGGGTTTGCGGTGGGCATGGAGCGGGTTCTGTTGGCTTTGGACAAAGAGGGAGCCAAGACGTTGACTCGACCGGGCCTTGATGGCTTCGTGGCTCAATTTGGCGGCGAGAGTAAGCGACACGCAGTGGCCTTGGTTCACAAGCTGCGTCAGGCAGGTCTTCGTGTGGATATGGATTACATGGAGCGTAGTCTTAAGGCACAGATGAAAGCCGCTGATCGCGGCCGCGTCAGCTGGGTGTTGTTCTTGGGCGCTGACGAATTGGCCCAAGGTGTGGCTCGGGTTCGCTGGATGGATACTGGCGAAGAGGAGAGCATTGGCTTAGCAGAGGCTGCGGTCTATCTGCGGACGAAGAAGGAGGCGCGCTCGTGAAAACCTGGAAACGCACGCATACCTGCGGCGATATCAACAGGGCATTGGTTGGCGAGACTGTTACGATCAATGGTTGGATTAACCGCCGCCGAGACCTGGGCGGGCTCATCTTCATTGATGTTCGTGACCGCTGGGGGTTGGTGCAGGTTGTATTCAATCCCGAAACACTGCCGGTCGATGCCTTCACGGCAGCCGAGCGACTACGCAGCGAGTTTGTCGTTGCCGTAACGGGCACTGTGGCTCAAAGACCAGACGGCCAAGTCAACAAAGAGATGGCCAGTGGTGAAATTGAAGTGCATGTCAATGACCTGCAGGTGTTAAGCGAGGCCAAGACACCCCCGTTTCACTTGGGTCGTCCCAGCGATGTTGATGAAAGTTTACGTCTGAAATACCGCTATCTGGACCTGCGACGCCAGGAATTACAGGATGCTCTGATCATCCGTCACCGGACGGTCCAGTTTGTTCGGCGTTTCTTAGATGGCCATGATTTTCTGGACATAGAAACACCGATGCTGACCAAGTCTACGCCCGAGGGTGCCCGGGATTATGTGGTTCCAAGCCGGGTGCATAAAGGTAAGTTTTTCGCCCTGCCGCAGTCACCCCAGATGTTTAAGCAGCTCTTAATGGTCGGTGGCTTTGAACGGTACTACCAAATTGTCCGCTGCTTTCGCGATGAGGATCTGCGTGCTGACCGGCAACCGGAATTTACGCAGATCGATCTAGAGATGTCGTTTGTGGATCGTGACGATGTAATGAGTTTGATGGAAACGATGATGTTAGGATTATTTCAGGAGATCTTGGGGATTACCATTGCCGCTCCGATTCCGCGCCTAAACTATGATGAGGTCATGAATCGCTTTGGTTCGGATCGGCCGGACACGCGTTTTGGAATGGAACTAAACGACGTAACCGACGACCTCAAGGACAGTCGTTTCAAGGTGTTCGCCTCCACAGCATCCCAAGGCGGTGTGATCAAGGGCATTAATGCCAAAGGGTGTGGTGCCTCCTTTACACGGCGTGAAATTGATGAGTTGGTCGAGAAAGCTACCGGGTGGGGAGCTAAAGGTTTGGTGTGGATGGTCCTCGGTGAACAAGTAAAATCTCCCATCGCCAAATTCCTCACCGATGAGGAAGTGAGTGCTATCATTGCGGGGCTGCAGGGCGAATCCGGTGACCTGCTGCTGCTCGTGGCCGATCAGAAAGAAACTGCCTGGGATGTCCTTGGTCGACTTCGTCTATTCTTGGGCGACAAGTTGGATCTGATTCCCAAAGATCAATATAACTTCCTCTGGGTGGTGGATTGGCCACTGCTGGAGTGGGATGAGGAGGCAGGCCGTTACTCTGCTGCCCATCATCCCTTCACAGCGCCTATGGATGAAGATGCCGATATGCTTGGAACAAAGCCTGGTGACGTTCGGGCTAAGGCATATGACCTGGTTCTCAACGGCGTTGAGCTCGGTGGCGGGAGTATTCGGATTAACCAGGAGGCTATGCAGGCACGAATGTTTGAAGCCTTGGGTTTCACTCCACAACAAGCACGGGAACAGTTTGGTTTCTTCATGGATGCCTTCGAATATGGAACGCCTCCCCACGGTGGTATAGCCTTTGGCTTGGACCGGATTGTTATGATGCTTACAGGACGATCATCGATTCGGGACGTCATCGCCTTTCCGAAGACAGCCAGTGCCATGGATCTCATGGTCAGTGCACCCAGTGAAATATCGGAGGTACAGTGGCATGAGTTGGGGCTTCAGTCAAAACAGCAACGCCCAGAATCGGTCTGATCCTTGACCGGCTGTGCCGGCCTCAGTTGCACCGGCCTTTGATTTATGGTATCATTTGAATAGATAGAACCCCTGCTGTGTACGTGGTCAAGCTGGCTTTGTTATGAGCCAACACCATAACAAAGGGAATTCGGCTCTGCTTGTGGAATACATGCCTCGTTTATGTGGACGTAGGAAACAAGCAGGAGAATACCCACCTGCTGCGCGCAGGTTCATTCAAGTCAGCATTAACGGCATGGTGGGGAGCCAAGCCCCCTTTACGGGGGGTTTTTTTGTGGAAGGGGAACATACATCTATGCTGCATCGTTTTAGTCGTTTAGAGTTGCTCGTAGGGCCCGATGGTTTGGCTGGGTTGACGAGCAAGCATGTGGCTGTCTTTGGTCTTGGTGGTGTAGGCGGGCATGCAGCGGAAGCCTTGGCTCGCAGTGGCGTAGGCCAGCTGACGCTGGTGGATTATGACGATGTTTGTTTGACCAATATCAACCGCCAGATGGTGGCGCTGCATTCCACCGTGGGACGAGATAAGGTTGATGTTATGGTTGAACGAATTCGCGACATTAACCCTCACTGTCAGGTTCATGCGGTGCAGGAATTTTATACTGTAGACAACGGCCAGGCATTGCTGCAGGGGCCGTTTGACTTTGTCCTTGATGCCATTGATACGGTATCTGCCAAGTTGGACTTGATAAAACGCTGCTTAACCGCGAAGATCCCCGTGATTTCCTGTATGGGAGCTGGGAACAAGTGGGATCCCACGCAGCTGACGATTTGTGATATCTCAGAAACCCATACCTGTCCTTTGGCCAAAGTCGTGCGCCTGGAACTGCGCAAAGCCGGCTGGGGCCATGGGTTACCGGTGGTCTTTTCACCGGAAAAGCCAGCGGCCATTGTTTTTGACTCCGGTTCATGCCATGGCCAGTGCGTCTGTCCGGATCCGGGGTCGAAGCCGTTTAACTGCACGCAGCGGCGATCCATTCCGGGTAGTACCGCGTTCGTGCCGCCGGCAGCCGGTTTGGCCATGGCCAGCTATGCTGTGCGCCGCTTGTTGGGAATTTAGAGTGCATCCGAGTGTTGTCCGTTGCTAAGCGGCAGTTTTAGGGGAGGGACGCAAGTGGACTTATTTAGTCAGGCAAAACATGAAAATCTAGAGCCCCTAGCTGTTCGGATGCGCCCGGAAACGTTGGATGAGTTCGTGGGACAGCAGCATATCGTAGGTCCGGGGAAGCTGTTGCGCAGAGCTATCGACAGTGACCAGTTGAGTTCAGTCATCTTCTACGGACCGCCGGGGACCGGAAAGACGACCTTGGCGTATGTGATTTCCCGAACCACCCAGGCAGAGTTTATCAAAGTCAGTGCAACAACGACTGGCGTCACGGAGTTGAAGGAGATCATTATCAAGGGCGTGGAACGCCTGAAATACTACGGTCAGCGTACAATCCTGTTCATCGACGAAATTCAGCGCTTAAACAAGGGGCAGCAGGACATTCTGCTGCCGGCTTTGGAAGAAGGTCATGTTATTCTCATTGCAGCTACGACAGAGAATCCCTACTTTGAGGTGAATGGAGCGCTGCTCAGTCGGTCGCGGATTTTTGAGTTAAAGCCGCTGGAAAGCGATGAGCTGAGCCAGATCGCCCAGCATGCCTTGACGTCACCAAAGGGATTGGGTGCGGTTGATGCTCAATTGGACAGTGATGCCCTGGAACACCTGCTCACCACCTGTAGTGGAGATGCCCGTGTGCTGTTAAACGCATTGGAGTTTGCTGTCATGACAGCAGTTCCAGACGATGACGGCGTTCGCCGGATCACGTTGACTGCAGCCGAAGACGCTGTTCAATCGCAGAGAGTCCGTTATGACAAGAGCGGCGACAATCATTATGACACGGTGTCGGCGTTCATTAAGTCGATGCGCGGCAGTGACCCCGATGCAGCACTGTATTGGATGGCTCGCATGCTCTACGCCAATGAAGAACCGCGGTTTATCGTGCGCAGGATTATCGTCCATGCATCGGAGGATGTAGGCTTAGCAGATCCGGTGGCCATGATGTTGGCTCACGCAGCAGCGAATGCGCTGGAATGGTTGGGCATGCCCGAAGCACGTATTCCCATAGCCCAAGCGGTGCTGTATATTGCCACGGCGCCGAAAAGCAACAGTGTTGCAGCCGCTATCGATCGTGCCATTCACGATGTTGAGCACACCTCTGCTGCACCGGTACCAGATCATCTACGAGATGCGCACTATAAAGGTGCCAAAAAACTCGGCCGCGGTGTGAACTATCGCTATCCCCATGACTATCCTGACCACTATGTGGCTCAACAGTATCTTCCCGAAGGCATCCAAGGTGGCTATTACCAACCAAGTTCTGAAGGACGAGAGGAACAGATCCGTCAACGCTTTAACCGCCTACAAGCTAAGGAATAAAGGGCAGCGAAACTAGAGGCAGCAGCCGATTTAACACCAACCGATTTGGTTGGTTTTTTTGTTTGACAGCCCTAGATGCCTGTGCTATCATTGAAGAGAATTAATCCCTATTAAGTTACTCGGGATTAGGGAGGGGGACGACTCGTGCGAATTTCTACCCGAGGCGAATATGGAGTGCGTGCTATGTTCGACCTTGCCATGCACTATGGTCAGGGACCGATATCTCTGAAGATTATCGCAGAACGACAAGGTATCTCGGAACACTACTTGGAACAGCTCATTGGCAGCCTTCGTAAAGCAGGTTTGGTGACCAGTGTGCGCGGTGCCCAAGGTGGATATCAATTGGCTAACGCCCCAGAAGATGTACCCATTGGTGACATTATCCGGACCCTAGAAGGGCCGATAGCACCGATGGATTGTGTTGATATAGAGTCCAGCAGCTGTCAACAGTTTAACCGCTGCGCCACTAGGGTTCTTTGGGAGCGCCTGCGAGATAGCATGGAAAAAGTGCTGGACGAAACAACGCTGGCTACACTGTGCCAGGAAGGCATGAAACTGCAGGCCAAAGACGATTCATTCATGTATCATATTTAGTGTGGGAGAAAGGGGTTCTTGTCATGGAGCGGATTTATCTAGACCATGCTGCCACGACACCGGTGCGTCCCGAGGTGTTGGAGGCCATGATACCAGCGTACAAAAATACCTTTGGCAATGCCTCCAGTGTCTACAGTTGGGGCCGGGAAGCTCGCAAGGCCATCGATGATGCTCGGGCCATAACAGCCGATATTCTAGGTGCCGAGTTCAATGAAATAATCTTCACTGGCAGTGGTTCCGAAGCAGATAACCTAGCTATCAAGGGTGCTGCCTGGAAGCAGCAGCATAAGGGAAAACACATCATCACCTCCGCCATTGAACACCATGCTGTATTGGACACGGTCAAATGGCTGGAAGCCAACGGGTTTGACGCAACCTATGTACCCGTGGACGAGGATGGTTTGGTCAGTGCGGCCGCTGTCGAAGAGGCGATCCGGGAAGATACCATTCTTATAACAATTATGCACGGCAATAATGAAATGGGTACCATCCAGCCAGTCGAGGACATTGCTGTACTGGCCAAGGATCGCGGTATCCTGTTTCATACCGATGCAGTCCAGACAGTGGGATCCCTGCCCATCCATGTCAAAGACATGGGTGTCGATATGCTCTCACTGGCAGCCCATAAATTTTACGGACCCAAAGGTGTAGGTGCTCTCTATGTTCGTAAAGGAGTTCGGTTGGATCCGTTGATCCACGGTGGGGCACAGGAACGCAATCGTCGCGCTGGTACCGAAGATATTCCCTCCATCGTTGGCTTGACCAAAGCGTTGGAACTAGCGGACAGTGAACGAAGAGAAGTGAAGCCTCGGCTCATCGCCATGCGGGATCGGTTGATCCAGGGCTTGGAGCAGATTCCTGATACCAAAGTCAACGGTCACAGAGATAAGCGCCTGCCAAACAATGTGAATGTATGCTTTCGCTACATTGAGGGCGAATCTCTGCTTCTGAACTTGGATATGATGGGTATTGCGGCGTCGAGTGGGTCAGCTTGTACCTCGGGTTCTCTAGATCCATCCCATGTGCTCTTGGCCATGGGCCTTTCCCACGAAGTTGCCCATGGCTCCCTGCGCCTAACCTTAGGACGCAGCAGTACGGAGGCTGATGTGGACTACGTGCTGAAACACGTACCTCCCATCGTGAAGCGACTGCGGGACATGTCGCCACTGTACCAAGCTTAGGGTCTGGGTAATCTGCATTAAGGCGTTTTTGCTGTGCGGGGATCACTGCAAGGATCCCACTGCGGTCTTTATCGAAAGGGGATATTATAAATGTATACCGATAAAGTGATGGACCATTTTCAGAATCCGAGAAACGTTGGCGAAATCGCTAATGCTGATGGCGTCGGTGAAGAAGGCAACGTTCGCTGCGGTGATATCATGAAACTGTGGATCAAGGTCGAGGACGGACGAATCATGGATGCGAAATTTAAGACCTTCGGCTGCGGAGCAGCCATTGCAACCAGCTCCATGATCACCGAAATGGTTATCGGCAAGACCTTGGAGGAAGCGCAGGAAATTTCGAACCAAGCTGTGGCCGAAGCGTTAGACGGACTACCACCGGTAAAAATGCATTGTTCCAACTTGGCTGCGGATGCTCTGCAGAAAGCCTTGGACGATTATAAGGCGAAACAAAGCGCCTGACAGCGGAAACGATTTGGGAGAAATCTGTGAAAACGGGTTTTTGCCGAGTTTGCGTGAAGACTGTGCATGATTATGGAAGGAGGATGTACCCGTTGGTCCAGCAGAAGATGCGAGTGCTTGCCTTTGTGCTGATGGTACTTCTGACCATTACACCGACGGCTGAAGCTTTTCAATTGGTTTCTATCGATCAAGAAATCCGGATTGGACAGGATATGGCTGACCAGATGGAAGCGGAGTACGGCCTCTACCATGATCGTCATTGGAATCGATTGGTGGCTGAGATCGGCCAGCGCCTCGTGCCATACAGCCGGCGTCCAGAACTGCCGTACCAGTTCCGCATTTTGGATACGGACCAGGTTAATGCAGTGGCTATTCCTGGTGGTTTTGTCTATGTATATCGAGGATTGTTGGACGCCGTGAACGATGATGACGAACTGGCCGCTGTGATTGCGCACGAAATCGCCCATGTGGCGAATCGCCACAGCATGCGGCGATTGGAGCGAAATTTGGGTATCCAGTTGGGTTTGACCTTCCTGTTCCGCTTGCTGCTGCGTAACGAACCCAGTGCCAGTGGTTGGCAGCAGGTCAGCAATGTCGGAGTTCATCTCCTCAATCAAGGGTACAGTCGCGAAGATGAGTTTGATGCAGATTTGACGGGTGCCCAGATGATGGCGCAGGCTGGCTATGATCCAAAGGGTATGATTCGGTTCTTCCAGGCGCTCCAAGAAATGCGTCGGCGAGAACCCTCGCGGATCGAGGTTTTCTTTAGCACGCATCCGCCCCACAGTGATCGTATTGAGCGCATTGAAGAGTGGATGGACACCGAATATCTTTAAGACGTGATGCAACCCGATGGTCCAAAACTCCTAGAAAGATTAAAGCTGGGACTATTCACAAGTGCAACCAAGAGACGGAGCGTGCTTAGCTCCGTCTCTTGGTCTTGCGCAGGAACGGTTCGAAGCGAGCGGGTACGGTTGACAATGGGTGTCATCGTGCATTAAGATAGGAATAACGAGCACCACGCCAATTGGGAGGAGACCGTCATGAAGCGATTATCTGTTGATGAACTTAGGACTGCATTCTTACGATACTTCCAGGACAAAGACCATGCCCTGCTGCCCAGCGCGCCCTTGGTACCTCACGGTGATCCGACGCTGTTGTTGACCGGAGCCGGCATGATTCCGTTCAAACCGTATTTCCTTGGCCACGAAGCGCCGCCGCACTCCCGTGTCACTACGTGCCAGCGCTGCCTGCGAACAGTGGATTTTGATAACGTAGGCATCACTGATCGGCACGGTACGTTCTTTGAAATGCTGGGTAACTTCTCCTTTGGCGATTACTTTAAGAAAGAAGTTATTCCTTGGGCTTGGGAGTTTGTCACGGAGCACTTAGAGCTGCCTGCCGATAAGCTTTGGGTCAGTATTTACCAGGATGATGATGAAGCCCATGACATTTGGCGTGATGCGGTGGGTATTCCCGGCGAACGAATCGTCCGTCTTGGGCGCGAGGATAACTTTTGGGAGATCGGTGTGGGACCTTGTGGTCCTTGTTCGGAGATTCACTTGGACCGCGGCCCTGAATACGGTTGTGGCGACCCAGACTGTAAACCGGGCTGTGATTGCGAACGGTATTTGGAGATCTGGAATTTGGTGTTTATCCAATTCCATCAAGACCATGACGGTAACTTAACGCCGCTGAAAAATAAAGGGATTGACACCGGGATGGGCATGGAGCGAACGGCCGCTTTAATGCAGGGCGTCAGAAGTATCTTCGAAATTGATGTCATCCGACCGATTCTCGACAAAGTAGTTGCTCTGGCTAGAACCGAGTATGGCTCTGATGCGAAGGCGGATATATCTTTGCGTGTGGTTACGGATCATTGTCGCGGCATCACGTTTTTGGTCCATGACGGCGTCCTGCCGTCCAACGA
>SLOZ01000125.1 GCA_007132255.1 Limnochordia bacterium
ATCTGCGGAGCGAGAATGGTTTTTTCGCCGGTGTGGATGCAGAGTGGTGTTCCCTCAGGGCCGGACGCCGCGGGCCGCTTTGCAGGAAAGACTTAACGTTGTGTTCGCAGGGATTTTTCCCTGTCAGTGGAACTTAGTAGGAATAGAAATCGAGCACTCAGACACGACGTCTTTGACCTGCCAGCGCTGCTGTGGGCTTGCGATCCGCCCCATGGGGCGGTCAGGCTGACTGAAGAGCATTGGGAAAGAAGGGAAGCGCATGTCACTGGATCGACCCATTGTGGAAACGGCATATTTAACGGCACCCAATGTGGGCCGCTATCGCAGGATTTTACGGTTTTTCTACCAGCAGCACCAGCGTTTAACGTATTGGTTGACGGCCGAAGATGTGGCAGCACAGCTGCGTCTAGAACCTGAATATGCCGGCTATACGCTGGATGAGTGCCAACAGGATCTCAATGGCTTGGTGGAGTGGAAAAATCTCTTGGCCGTCCAGGATGCTGGCCGGGTCCAGACCATTGAAGAATTCAAGAATCGCCGGTTTCGCTACCAGCTGACACCTTACACCATCGAAATTGAGCGGTTAACGGTGCGCCTAGAATCCATCGCCGGCGTCGGGGGCTCCCTCGAAGCCAACCTCTTTGAACGCATTGCGCAGCGTTTGGAACAGCTGCCCGAGCAGCCAGGAAAATCGGCCAGTGTCGTGCACAGCTGGTGGCAGGATGTCAGTACCGACTTTCAGCGCCTCAACGACAATGCCACCGACTACATCGGTAGTCTGCAGGGCAGCCAGTTGGACCAGATGGCGAATACGGCAGCCTTTCTGCTCTACAAAGAAACCATCGTCGAGTACCTGCGCAGTTTTATTCGCGAACTGCAGCGCTGCGGTCCTTGGATCGGCAGTCTACTGCACAGCGTTCCTGCGGGTGATGCGCAGGATATTGTGGACAAGGTGGCCCAGCATGAAGCGCAGATTCCCCGCATGGGCGAGGCGCTGGACGCCGAGGACCTGCGCCGCGAACTGGCGGGTCAGTGGTCCAGTCTCCAAACCTGGTTTTTGGGCAGTGACGGCAAAGAAAGTGAAGCGGAGCGACTGCTGGCTATTACCAACACCATTATCCGGCGCATTACTCGCTATGCAAATCGGCTGGCGGAAACCCAAAACCGCGCCGTGAGCCGTCACCGAGAGTATATCCATTTGGCCCAGTTGTTCGCTGACTGCCATACGGTGCAGGAAGCGCATCGCCTCGCGGCCGCAGTCTTTGGGGCGGTTAACGTCAAGCACCTCCGGGGTGAGTTTTTGCGAGCCACCGACAGCATTCACTCCAGCGTGTTCGCGGAAGCACCCTTTGTCCAGGAAATCCGACCGAAGGTGCGGACCTTCAGTGAGCGGGCCGTGGTGGAAGGGATCACGGACAAACAGCGCCAGAAGGATGAGGCCATCGCTGAGTATCTGCAGCTTCAGCAAGAGGAACGGTTGGTCATGCAGCGTTACATCCAGGGCGAGACCATCGATTTTGGTCAGCTGCCCGTGGTGGAGCCGTTCGTGCGCAATACACTGCTGCGATGGCTGGGGCGGGCCACGGCATCGCCGCGCCGGCAGGGCAAAACCGAAGACGGACGCAGTTTTGTGATCGCCATCGGCAGCGGCCCGGAAATCACTCTGCGCTGCACCGATGGCCATTTGGCTATGCCGCCGGTGATTCTGACGTTTGTGCGTTGAGGATTCCTGCTCCACAGCGCTGTGGGATCGGCAGGGTAGACGTGGGCGGGTCACGGAAGTTCCAGGCCGCGGGATTTTCGGGTCTGCTGGGTCCATAGAAGATCGTGCTGCGAGTAGGCTGTGAATCACGGAAATGGGAGGTCGCCGTTGATGACCGAAGAACTGCAAAAACTATTGGATCGCTTCTGGGTTTTGCGGGATGATGAACCCGAATGGTATTACCGCATCCGCGAACAAGAAACGGCCCTGCGCACGTTCCTGCGGGAAAAGCTCGGCTGCCAACTGGTGCTCAATGCGCAGCTGGCAAAGATCGAAAAGGTTCCCGGCGAGGCCGAAGCTTGGATGGGTCTGCAGGAACTGCAGCAGCCTTTGGACTACTGCCTCCTGCTTTTAAGCTTAGCGTATCTAGAGGACAAAGGCAGTCAAGAGCAGTTTGTGCTGTCGGATCTCACGGAATACATTGTGAACATGGCGCCGGACGCAGCCCCAGTGGATTGGACGGTGTTTGCGCAGCGGCGCAGTCTGGTGCGGGTCCTGAAGCTTCTGCGAAGCTATGGCATGATCCGAGTCACCGACGGTGATCAGGAAGAGTTCGCTCAATCCGAGGAGACCGAAGTGCTCTACGAAAGCACAGGCTTGAGTCGCTATTTTATGCGCAATTTTGCCAGCGATATTACTGGAGAAAGCGATGCCGACGGTATCTTACGCAGTGAGTGGCTGGACGCTGCTGATGATCGCGGCATTGTGCGGCGCCATCGGGTGTACCGCAAACTCGTCTTCGGGCCGGCTATCTACAGCCAAAGTGCTGACGATGCAGATTTTTTGTATGTGCGCAATTACCGGAACATCTTAGACAAAGACTTCCGGGACGCGCTGCAGGCACAGCTGCATATCCATCCCACCAGTGCCATGCTGGTTCAAGACGAAGCCTGGGGCACCGGGTTTCCGGAAGGGAACAATCTTTCTGATATAGCCCTGCAGCTGGCGGCTCTGATCCGTCAAAACGTGGAAGAGGGTCTCTGGGACGTGGCCAGCGACGACAGCTTGGAGATGACACGAGCCGCCTTCGAAGAGCTTGTCGGACAGTGCCGCAGGCGCTATGCATCCGGCTGGTATAAAACATATCGCGATCTGAAAATCGAGAAGCTCGTACAGGATGTGCTGGCCTACCTGGAAAGCTGGAAAATGGCGGCGTCCGACGAAGCGCTGCGGACGGTGACCATTTTGCCCCTGGCTGTAAAGCTGGAGGGACGGTATCCGGCAAGTTTTGCTGTGAAGGAAGGGATCGATCATGAGTAGATGGCAGGCCGAACGAGCAGGCCTTGTGAACTTTTGGTACTACGATGAAGAAATTTTCCAGTTTGCCGAAGGCAAGCTGCTGCTGCGGGGTGCCAATGGCTCAGGTAAGTCCGTGACCATGCAGAGCCTGATCCCACTGCTCTTGGACGGTAACAAAAGCCCAGAGCGGTTGGATCCTTTTGGCTCGCGAGCCCGGCGCATGGAAGACTACCTGTTAGGCGAAGGCGAACGCAGTCATGATGAGCGCACCGGCTATCTATGGCTGGAATTTCGCAGCGGTGACCAGTACCGAACTGTCGGTATTGGCCTGAAAGCGCGGCGTCACAAGGCCATGGATTTCTGGGGCTTCGTGATCCATGATGGTCGGCGGATCGGCAACGATCTGCAGCTGTATCGGCAGGGCACGGATAGCCAGGGCGAACGCAGTAAAATCCCTCTGGCCAAACGCGAACTGCGCGACCAAGTAGGTCCCGGCGGGTCAGTGGTGGATAGCCAGCGCGAGTACATGAGTCTAGTGAACCAGTGGATCTTTGGCTTTGCGAGCTTGGAAGAATACGATGAGTTGGTCAAGCTGCTGGTGCACCTGCGCAGTCCTAAATTATCCAAGGACTTCAAACCGTCGGTCATTTACGAAATTATGGATGCCTCGCTGCCGGCGCTGTCCGATGAAGAACTGCGACCGCTCACCGAAGCCATCGAGAACATGGATCAGATCCAAACACATTTGGGTGCTCTGCAGCGCCATCTCAAGGCTGCGGAAACCATCCGGGCGGAATACGATCGCTATAATACATTCATTCTGCATGACAAAGCCCAGACCTATCTCGAAGCTTTAGCAGCCCAAAAGGACCTACAGGGCAAAGTGACCGCCTGCAGCCGCGAGTTAGAGGAGAATCGGCAGCGCCTCATCCAGCTCCAGAAGGAACGGGATTTTCTGCAGCATGAAGAGGCGGCCCTGCGTAGTAAAGAAGCCCAGCTGCGGGACGGTGATGCTTTCAAGGTGGAAGCAGCCTACCAGGAACAGACACGGTTAGCCGGTGAGCTCAAAGCAAACTTGGCCGGCAAAGAGGCGGCTGTGGCGGACAAGGCTAAGCGGGAACGGGAAGCGTCGGCGGCGGTACGGACCTGTGAGGAGCGGTTGGAGCGCAGCCGCCGTCAGGTGGACGAACTGCTGCGAACCCTGGGTGAGCAAGCGGCGGCTATCCGCTTCTCGGAACATGAGTATGAAAGTGCAGATTTTAGCCACGAACGCGCCGCCGCCTATGATTTCAGCAGTTGGCAGCGGGATCTGGCGCGCTATGTTGAGCAGGTCCAGGCAGGGTTGGCGGCCCTGAAGGCTGCCGCAGGGCAACAGGAGCGTTACGACCGATTGCTTCAGGAGCAGGATCAGCTGACCAGGCAAGAGCAGGAGATCCAGCGGGATGAGCACACTACCTACCAACAGGTGGACGAAGGACGCCAGCAGTATCTGACGCTCTTCGACGAATGGCAGAGCCAGAATGAACAGCTGCGCTTGGATGGTGCCGAGCGCCAAAGTCTGGTCCAGATGGTACTGCGCTACGGCGAAGGTTCGGACGCTGCGCAGCTGCAGGGGCGCGTTATGAAGCTGTACCAAGGCCGCAGTGAAGGTCTGCAGCGGCGGCTGCTCCAGCAGGAAGCGGTTTTGGCGGCGGTGGAGGGCGAAGTTTCCAGTGTGGAGACGGAGTACCAGCGGTGGCAGGATATGGAGGATCCGCAGCCCGAGCGGGATCCCCAGGTGGAGAGCCATCGCCAGCGCCTGCTGGAGCAGGGCGTACCATTTGCGCCATTCTTCGCGGCAGTGGAGTTCCGAGACGGATTGGACGAAGCCCGCCGGGGGCAGTTGGAGGCAGCTTTAGCAGATATGGGTTTTTTGGACGCGTTGGTGGTGCCAGCCGCTGGGGAAACCTACACTGCGGTGCTGACCAGCGGCGCCGACAAGTATCTGCGGCCGCAGCGGCTGGCGGCGAGTGCTTCTGGTTCGGGGAGTTTAGGTCTTGGCGGCCGTCCGGGTGCGAGTTTGGCAGCGTACTTGGAACCGGCCAGGGCTGATGCGGAATTAGTGGAGACTGTGCAGTGGGTGTTGGAGTCCATCTGTGTGGAGGCCGACGAGCACGGCGTGTACATCAGCGATGAAGGCCGTTATGGCCTGGGTATCTTGGAAGGTCGCGCCCGGGATGGGGTGGAGGCACGGTTTATCGGCGCCGAATCGCGGCGGCGCTACCGACAGCAGATGTTAACAACATTGGAAGCTGAACTGCAGGAACTGCAGCGGCGGCGTTCGCAGTGTGTCACGGAACTGGAACGGCAGCAGCAGGCGGTGGAACGCTTAGAATGGGAATATGAAGCGCTGCCCACTCTGGGTGATCTGGATGCCGCTGTCAAGCTTTGGCAGAGTGCGCAGCGGGAGCTGGAATACCTGCGGGCCAAACTGCAGGAACACGGCAAGGCGGTGTCGCGGCAGTTGGCGGCGGTCCATGAAGCCAAACAGCTTGTGTACCAGCGGACGCATGGTCTGGATCTACCGGCGTCGGTGACTCGGTATGAAGAAGCTTTGGACGGGATTGCCGAATATCGAGGTCATTTGGCCGGATTGGAAACGGCCCACAGCGGTGAGATTCACGAAAGCCGCATGCTGGTTTCGCTGACTGAACGCCGGGACGAATTGGCCGAAGATGTAGACATCCTCAAAGGCGAGTGCAATGTGCTCAGTGGCCGGCTGGACAAGTGCCGGCGGGAGTTGGCGGAGCTCGATGATGTGCGGCAGCGACCGGAGCTGGCTGAGATACGCACAGAAGTGGAGCGGATTGTACGCCGCTTGCAGGAACTGCCGCAGGAGCTTAACGCTTTGGCTGAGGAGAAGGGGCAGCGCCAGCAGCTGCTGCAGGAAGTTGAAGTGCGGCGTGGGGAACTGGCAGCGCAACAGGAGCAGAACCGACACCATTTGACCCGTTGGGAACAGTGGTTCGTCGAAGAGTTGGCCCTCGGTTATGTGACGGTGGATGTGGCGACGGCTGCGAAGCGGGAAGCGCAGGCCGCGGCTGTGGTGGCGCAGGTGGGCAGCCGTCTGCGGGAGAACTGGGACCGGGAGACATTGGGGATGCGGCTGCAGACCGTGGTCCATGGACATTTGGCAGATCTGGTAGACTTTGGGGTGGCCCTGGGCTATGTGTTCCAGGAACCGTTGGCCGGCGATTCGGAGGCCGGGGCGACGAGCCAGGACCGCCAAGCAGGGCGAGCTCGCTTCCAGGTGACGGCGCGGTTGGAAGGTCGCAGTGTATCGTTGTATGAACTGGCTCGTTGGCTCCAAGAAGAGATTGGGGTGCACCAGGATCTGCTCCAAGAAACGGATCGGCAGTTGTTTGAAGAGATCATCATGCAGACGGTGGGGCAGAAGATTCGCTCCAAGATCTATCGGGCCGAGCAGTGGGTGAAGCGGATGAACCAGCTGATGGGGGCGCGGGATACCTCCAGTGGGCTGACGTTCTATCTGCAGTGGCGGCCCAATCCGGCGCCGCATGAGGAGGAACTGGATACCCGGGAACTGGTGGATATTCTGAAGATGGACAGCAGTTTGGTGCGGGAAGATAAGTTTCAGCGAGTGACGGAGCACTTCCGCAGTAAGGTGCAGCGGGCGCGGCAGCGGTTGGATGAGCAAAACCACAGCCAGACATTTCACCAGATCGTGCGGGAGATTTTGGACTATCGGGGCTGGTTCGAGTTTCAGCTGCATTATGAGAAGGAGGGCGAAAGTCGGCGGGTCTTGACGGATCGGGCTTTTGCTCGCTTGAGTGGTGGCGAGAAGGCGATGGCCATGTATATTCCGCTGTTCTCGTCGGTGTATTCCAGGTACCAATCGGGAAGTGTGGATGCGCCGCGGCTGATTTCGCTGGATGAGGCATTCGCTGGTGTGGATGAGATGAATATTCGGGATATGTTTGCGCTGATGGAGCATTTGGAGTTTAACTATGTGATTAACTCACAAGTGATCTGGGGAGATTATGATACCGTGGAGCGGTTGGCTATCTGTGAGTTGGTGCGGCCGAAGAATGCGGATTATGTGTCGGTGCTGCGGTTTTTGTGGGATGGGCAGCAGCGGCATTTGGTACTGCCGGAGTCGGCGGGCGGCGATGGCCATGGTGATGGTGGTGAGGCAGCGGGGTTGGCGGCGGCAGGAGGTTTGAGCCGCGACGGTGGCCGTGGTGGTGATCGTGAGGCAGCGGGGTTGGCGGCGGCAAAAGGCTGGAGTGCTAGCGGTGGAGAGGGTGCTGCTGGCGGCAAAGGTCAAAGCCACGACCGGCTCGGTGGCAATGGAACGGCTAGCCGGTGGCAAACCTTGAACGGTGGCGATGCCACGGGTTGGGATGGTGGCGATCGGGAGCGTGGTGAAACTGGGAAGAATGGTGTTACTGGGTCCGGCAACGGCGGTGGTGGGCAGTGATGCATGGCGATGATCTGCGGTATCTGCGCGAGCATCAAGGGTACAAACGTCTGCTTCTGGGCGTGGCGGAACGCTATCGGTCGCTGGGACGTTTCGGTGGTACGGTGGTGCTGCGGGATTTGACGGCGGCTGAGCAGCAGGTGCTGTCGTGGCACTTTCGGCGGGATTACTCTGGGCAGACCCGAGCTTCGGTATCTGTAGCGAAATTTGCGGCGTCGCTTGCGGATACGCGCTTTGCTGCTTACAGCCTGCAGGAGATCGTCGAGGCCTATCTGGGTCAGCCGCTGACGACGAAGCAGGCAGAGTTGGAGCGGTTCGAACGGGAACGCGAGGCCTTTTTTCAGCGGCTGCGGCAGGGATGCTCCGGACAGTGGGCCGCCACGTGGCTGGATGCAGTGTTGGCCGGAACAGCCATCGGTCTGCGAAGGGTTCTGCAGGCCTATGGGCGCGATGCCGGCGCAGGTTTGGCAGGCTCGCTGGAACGGGTGTGCGTGGGATTGGAGATGTTGGAGCGGCGGACTGGCGGGCGCGGGACATTCAGCGGCTATGGGCTGAGGACGTCTGGGCCCGGTGATGCTGGTGGTGGTGGCGGTGCCGGTAGAGTTGGTAGTGCTGGTAGTGCTGGTAGTGTTGGTAGTGCTGGTAGTGCAGGTAATGCAGGTAGTGCAGGTAGTGAAAGGGACCGATGTAGGAGAGCTGATGATGCTGGTCGTGCTCATGGTACCCGTGGCCCAAAAACAGCAGTTCCGTTTCCGCCAAGTGCGAAACGCAGACTGTCAGGGGGTGTCCCGATTCCGGCTGCCCAGTGGAAGCCGCTGCGTTTGCCGGTATTCGCAGCCGAGGTGGCTTCCGATCCCCATGCCTTTGATCTACATACCGAGTTAGGCCAGATTTTGGTGGATGCATTGTGTACGGCCTTGGATCGACCAGCGTGGCACACGAGACAGGATATGCTTGAGGTATTGTATGCTGCCGGTGTGGTCGGTGATGAAATCTCGAACTATGTGACGTGCTGGGGTTTGTTGGCATCGCGGGTCAATGACGCCGAACGCCAGGGTGGTGGAAGGTCGCAGGGGTGTCATGGCGAAGAAGCCGGCGGCGATGTTGATGCAGGTGACGTTGATGCAGGCGCTGACAACAGTGGTGGCAGCTTCGGGAGCGTTGATGTTGGTGGCGTCAGTGGTCTCCGGGATTCTGACGGTGGCGGAGACAGGTCTAGCCGGCGGCAGATTCGCAGCTTGCCGAGTGGGTCTGTGGACAAAATCTGGGAGGCTGCGCATGCGAATCGGCAGATCCTGCAGGTTCCGTTAGCATGGTTTGATGGGTTGGATCAAATCTGGGTGCCGGGTGTTGCTTGTGAGAGTCGAAAGCCTACTGCAGGTGGTCAGGGATTTGTGGTGGAAAATGCAGGCGTGTTCAGTGCGATCTTGGATGGATTGGGCGGCTCATTGGGTGAGCCAACAGACGGTGAAGGCTGCGCACTGATCTGCACCACAGGTCAGTTGAAGTTGGCAGGACTCCTGTTATTGGACCATTTGGCAGCATCGGGTGCGCAGTTATGGTACTCGGGAGACTTTGATCCTGAAGGGCTGGTCATTGCTCAGAAGTTGGTGGATCGCTATGGGGATCAGCTGCGTTTGTGGCGCTATACCGTTGAAGATTATGCAGTGTCTGTCTCGGATCAGGCAATTTCGAGTCGGCGGTTGGCAATGCTCGATGCTGTTGGCGATCGGCGGTTGGAAGCCGTTAAGGTGGAGATGCGTCGGCGTAAGCGAGCGGGTTACCAGGAGGCGCTTGTACAGCTGTTGGTGGAGGATGTTCGCCGGGCTGGTGGCTAGTGAGCGTCGGAGTGGCAGGAGTTGG
>SLOZ01000088.1 GCA_007132255.1 Limnochordia bacterium
ACTAAACACCGTGAAACACCTCCACTTCTACATCCTGTTCATGCAGGTAGGCAACGGCTTCATCCACAATGGTGGTGTCGCCGGATAGTTCCACCAACAGCATGCCGAACGGGATGTCTTTCATCTTGTCAATCCGTCCGAAAAGAATATTGGCATGAATGGGGAATCGCCGCAGCATCTCCGATAACAATGGCTGGTGGGCGCCAGCGCCGACAAAGCTCAGTTTCAACAACGTACTGCAGGTACCGTTGCGACGCTCGGCGCGAGCCAGCAAATCCGGTGGAATCTTCGTTTCCATGGTATCCTGGAGCATCCGCCGCGTAGCGTCGGACTGCGGTTTGGTGAACACATGGATCACTTCACCTTGTTCCTGAATTTTGCCGTGCTCGATCACAGCCACCATATCGCAGATCTCTTGGATTACCATCATTTCATGCGTGATCAACACGATAGTAAGGCCCATCTTCGCATTAATGTCCTTTAACAGATGCAGCACCGACTTCGTTGTCTCGGGGTCGAGAGCTGATGTGGCTTCATCACACAGCAGCACCTGTGGTTTGTTGGCCAGGGCTCGGGCAATCCCGACACGCTGCTTCTGTCCACCGCTCAGCTGTGCTGGGTAAGCCTGGGCCTTGTCCTCAAGACCTACGAGCCGCAGCATTTCTTGGACACGGCTTTTGGCCGTCTGGTGATCGACACCAGCGAGTTCCAATGGATAGGCAATGTTTGCCGCCACAGTTCGAGACGAGAGCAAGTTGAAATGTTGAAAGATCATCCCAATTTTCTTGCGGGCATTGCGAAGGTCTTTGGCAGACAGCGCCATCATGTCGGTCCCATCTACGAAAATGTCACCCGCAGTGGGTCGTTCTAACAGGTTGATGCAGCGGACCAGTGTTGATTTGCCGGCGCCACTCTGCCCAATAACACCGAAGATTTGACCCTTGGGTATTTCCAGATCGATGCCGCGCAGGGCATGCACTTCGTTTTTGCCGGCGAATGTTTTATGGACATTTCTCAGTTGAATCACTCTCATACCTCCCGGTTCCAAACAAAAAACCTCTTCACAAAGAAGAGGTTGCATGGTTGCGAATGCATAGGCCTCTCCTCATCTTTCTGGATTAACGTAATCCAGCAGGAATTGGCACCTTGCGGTAGCTACCACCGGTTGCCGGGCTTCATAGGGCCAGTCCCTCCACCTCTCTGGATAAGAAGAATGAAATTGTCATTATGTAGAATTTATAACTAAGTATACGGGTCTGCGCCGCATTTGTCAATAACTTCTTCTAAGCTGACGCGCTGGGCAGTGACCGCACTGGAACATTCTAGCTTAACCAGGACGGGCCTTCATGAAACCCGGTCACAAGAAGGTTTTTTTGAGGCAATGGAGAATTTTCATCATGGACCAAGAAAATAGCCTGATTGAGTCTGGTTTGAGGTACGTTTGCCGGAGGTGACTGCCGTGGTTGATGACATCACGTTAGAACAACGAGTCGAAGCTGTACTGGATCAAACGATGGCAGCTTTACGAGATGGCCGGGAGCGCATGTTCGAGATTTTCGAGACTGCAAACTCCGAATACGACCGGATCCAGCGGGCCATTGAGAATCTCAAGCTGGATATGCAGCGATGTCTGCAGGATGTGGACAACTTGGAGGCATTGTTCGGCAAGCTCCGGCGTCGTCTGTACCAAGTCAACCAAGAGTTCGAACGCTTCAGTGATGACCAGCGGCAAGAAGCCTATGAAGAGGCAGATTCGGTACGAGAACGATTGGCCCAGGCGCGGGAACGAGAACAACAACTGCGAGCTCGCAGGAGTGAGTTAGAACGCGGGCTGCTGCGTATCAAAGAGATGGTGGAACGAGCTGAAGCTTTGCTGGCCCAGGTGGGAGTGGCCTTGGACTTTCTCCAAGGGAATATGGACGGCATCAGCGAGCAGATGGAAGGCATTAAAGCCCAACGTCTCATGGGGCGAAAGATCATCCAGGTGCAAGAAGAAGAACGGAAGCGAGTGGCGCGAGAAATCCATGATGGACCAGCGCAGGACTTGGCCAATGTGGTATTGAAAGCGGACTTATGCGAAAAAATGCTGTTCATGGAGGACCGGCAGAGTGCGGCTGAGGAACTGCAGGATTTGAAGGGACTGGTCAAGCTAAGTCTCAAAGAGGTGCGCCGCATTATGTTCAATCTGCGCCCCATGGCCCTAGATGATCTGGGCCTTGTCCCAACGTTACATCGATATTTGGACGATCAATCATGGGCTCAAATCGATTTCGTGGTTGAAGGAGCAGTACAGCAGCTTTCGTCGGACATGGAGGTGACGTTGTTTCGCATCATTCAGGAGGCGATGAATAACAGCCGCAAACATGCAGGCGCTAAGAACGTATTCGTGCGTCTGGAGTATGCACCTGGATTTGTAACGGCCGAAGTGGGCGATGATGGCATTGGTTTTGGTGATCTGCGTACCTCCGGTCGTCTAGATCATTATGGCTTGATGAACATGCGGGAACGTGCTGAGTACTTGGGCGGAACGCTCTCAGTGAACAGCCAAGCCAACGAGGGAACACGGATCAAGGTACGTTTACCGCTAAACACAGAAGGGAGAAGCCAAGATGGAAACAAGCATTAGAGTTCTCATTGTAGACGATCATAGTTTGCTCCGCCAAGGGCTGGTGCGTCTTTTAGATTTGGAGTCCACCATTGACGTTGTCGGGCAGGCAGCCGATGGAGAGCAGGCCTTAGAGAAAGTTGAGGAATTGGCGCCCGACGTAGTGTTGATGGACATCAACATGCCCAAACTGAACGGGATCGAGACGACCCGTCAGATTCGGCGCAATTGGCCGAAAGTACGAGTGCTGGCGTTGACCATCCACGACGATGAAGGCTATATATCTGAGATGATCCGAGCTGGAGCGCGTGGCTACGTGCTGAAAGACGCCGAGCCAGACAATCTGTACCATGCCATCCGGCGGGTCTGTGACGGCGAAACGTACTTCCCACCGGAGCTGATGGAAAAGGTCATGGAGCGCTATCACCGCCTGAACACCGAGTATGGCCAACAACGAGTGGACCGACCAGGGGAGGAACCTTTGACCCGGCGCGAGTTGGAAGTTCTTGAATGCATCGTCAAGGGCTTGAGCAATCGTGACATTGCCGGAGCTTTGTTCATCAGCGAAAAGACGGTCAAAAATCACATTACCAGCCTTCTGCGCAAGTTGAATGTTACAGACCGCACCCAGGCGGCAGTCTTGGCTGTGCAGCAGGGTATTGTAAAAGCCGGAAGCTGATGAGACGCCTCCGGCTTTTGCCTGCTTGCATCAATTGGATTCAATGGCAGCGGTCTCCGCTTTCTCATAATACTGTGTTTCCACGTGACCGAGAAGCTCTAGACCGTTGATGACGAGACGGAAGCGAGTTCCCAAGACAGCAGCCGCCTGCTTGCACATCTCCATGCGTTTAAGGTAAATCTCAAAGTAATCCATAATCTGGCAGAGGCGCTGGTCAAAGTCGATGTCCAGCGTAATCGTGCCTCTTTCTCGTTCAACGTACAAATCAGAGTCCTCAATAGCGAGGTTCACCCGATCATGAATATTCGCTGGGCCTTCATGCTGGCGGTGAACGCGGGTGCGGTGTGCATCGCTCTTATCCGCCAAAATCAGGGCGGCGGTCAAGGGGCTGATGGGTTCGCCCAGTTCTTCTTCGTGGTTCGCGATCGCCGTTGTAATCGTCGTAACTTCTTCGATGTCCATCCCCATCTGGCGGAGTTCAGCAAACACAATGTTGGCTCCCGTGATTCCATGATGCTTGCGATTATGCATGTTGCCGATATCGTGAAGGAAGCCAGCGATTGCGCCTAACTCGACGGTACGGTCATCGAATTCTAAATCCCGCAGGATCTGCTGCGTTTTGTGGGAAACGTAGGTGACATGCCGCATACCATGTTCCGTGTAGCCCCTGGCTCGCAGATATTCATTAGCTTTACCAATCATCGCTTCAATGTTGCGGTTGCTTCGTATATCTTTCAATGTCAACATGTGGGTTCTCCCCCCTTGTGAGCAAACATAAAGAAGACAAAAACATCCGTTATTTCACTCTAGTATAGCCGAAAACCGTCCACATGTCCACGTTGTGATGGTCGGAGCAAAGATCGACCCCCGTAAATAAACAAAATATTGCGAACACTGTAGAAAAAAGGAGCCGATATTTTGTTGGGATTTCATATACTGGAAGCTTTGGACGACACGGAGCCACGTTGGGGGATGGTTCGGCTGTCCTCGTGGTCGTCATATCCTGACGACCAGCGGACCTGGATTGCGCATCTGCCGCCACTACCCGCCGACGAAGCCATGGCACGGTTGGAGGCCCTCCGCCGGTCGGAGCGGGGGACGGCATCATTGTGGGGAACCCTGCGCCGCCGGCTGGGACGAGCCCGTCGGCCAGAGGTACAGCTGCCCGAACGCCGAGGCTGCCGAGAACACTTTCTATCGTTGGTAACGACTGCGGAAGACTTTTTGGCTGGACGAAGCTTGACAGATCAGCAGCTTGTCCAGCTATTACGCCAGCAGGGAGTCTGGCCGGCTGAGGCGGATGCGGCATTGGACTATGGAGGTATGTACGGACACTGGGAGTTTGTTGAAGGCATTCGGCGGCTGCCTTGGCAGTCTTGGGTCTGCCAGCGCTGTGGCAGCCAGCGAGTTCGCCAGGTGCCTTGCGCACGCTGCGGGAGGGATGGCTGTCCGATGTGCCTGGACTGCCAGCAGCTGGGCATGATTCGTGCTTGCAGTCGGCTCCTGCAGCGGCCGCATCCCTTGGAGCCACCAAAGTCGGTTGCTGTCCAATTGGAATTTCCGTTGACGGCAGCCCAGCAGAATGCGTCGCAGTTTCTCGTGGATTTCCTTGCTGCCTCGGAGCAAAAGGCTTTAGTTTGGGCAGCATGCGGCGCCGGTAAGACCGAAACCGTCTTTGCGGCTATGGCTGAAGTTCTGCGTCGAGGCGGCAGTGTTCTTTTCGCCATTCCCAGACGGGATGTGGTGGTCGAACTGCAGTCCCGACTTAAAGCTGCGTTTCCCGGTGTGAAGCAGTTAGTGTTATATGGCGGCCAGCCTTGGCAGGAAACAGCTCCGCTAACTGCTGCCACCACCCATCAGGTCCTGCGCTATTACAAACGATTTGATCTCGTAGTGCTCGACGAAGTGGATGCCTTCCCTTACCATGGCAGCGAAGTACTGCGCCACGGTCTCGAACGGGCCTTGAAGGATGATGGCAAATGGATCGAGATGACAGCCACTCCGGTGACATGGCCGGTGAAACAGCCCAGCACCACGATCCCAGCCCGCTATCATGGCCACCCACTGCCGGTGCCGGAGTTACTGCGTTGGCAGATGGGCCCAGCAGTGGACAAGACCTTTTCCGTTCCGGCGCAGCTCTGTGACGGCCTGCGAGCCGGCCAACCTTGGCTGGTGTTCGTACCGAAGCGCCAGCTCTGTGAAGCCGTGGCCCAGTGGCTCAGGGTACATCTTGGCCTGGCGGCAGGATTCTGCCACTCCCAAAGCGGGCAGCGTCAGCAGCTGCTGCAGGAGCTGCACTCCGGAAGGCTGAGCTGTCTCGTCGCTACCACGGTTTTGGAGCGAGGAATCACCGTTCCTGATGTTCAGGTCGCCGTCTTGTGGGCGGATCACGCCGTTTTCTCCGATCGCTCGCTGACCCAGATGGCTGGCCGTGTCGGCCGCAAAGCGGACAATCCCAGCGGCAGCGTCTTCTTTGTGGCGAAATCGTTCAGTCAAGCCATGAAAGACTCTGTGGCAGCGATCCGGTACCTGAATCGCAGGGCTGCTGAGAACGGTCTGCTCAAGGAGGGTGTATCATGAACCCCGTACCTTGGCACTGGCTATCCTATCTGGAGGCTTTTTTCTTGGGACAACCAGACCCGTGTCCCGTCTGTCAGCAGCGTTCTGTGGCCACTGGCTGGCCCGGTTGTGCCAGCTGTGTTGAGGCACTGCCCTTAGCTTGGCACAGCATTCCTGGTATGCGCTATCCCTGTTTTTGCATCAGCCCCTATACCGGCAGGACCAAAGAGATGATTGCTGATAGCAAATACCACGGAGGTGTGGAACTTGCTCGGTTTTTGGGAAACGTATTGGGCATCGCTGCTCAACAAAGCCCTGAACTGGTAGGTACGCGGGCCCTTATTCCGCTGCCACTGCATCCTGAAAGAGAATTGGTTCGAGGATTCAACCAAAGCCGCTTACTTGCCGATGGTATACATGAGTGGTGGAAACCACCCGTTTGGGATGTGATGATTCGGGTCAAACCGACAGCGTCGCAGTCAGAGTTGGATCGCCGCCAGCGGCGAAGCAATGTGCGCGGTGCCTTCGCACTGCAAAAGGGAAATGTTGTTCGGGGAAGGAATGTTATACTCGTAGATGATATTTTAACAACAGGGTCCACGTTCCTGGAAGCGGCTTCCCTAGTGGCTGCTTTCGGTGGCCGCCCCAAGGGCTTGTTCGTCGCCAGCGGACGGATTCACCGCTGAATTTCTTCTGAGGAGATGGTCGTATGCTGCGCAATTGTACGGAATGCGGGAAGGTGTTCTCTCATCCCAGTCAACGCCTCTGCTCCCCATGCTTCAAAGCACGTACCGAAGACTTTACTAAGGTTAAGGAGTATCTCCAGGAGTATCCGAATGCGGCCTTGAGTGCTGTGTCTGAAGAAACAGATGTCAGCATAGAAACGATCTATGAGTACATTCGGCAGGGGCGTTTGACCATGATACCCAAAGGTGCCGAGCTAACATGTGAGGTGTGCGGGAAGCCTGTAAGCCGGGGTAGAGTGTGTTCCGTGTGCAGTGGAGGTCTTCAAGCGAGGCCGCAGCCAGCACCGGAAACGGAACGAAAGTCTGGAGCCCGAGTGCATACGTTAGACTCCCTGCGCAAGCGTTATTAGGTGATGCAGTGGGTCTGCTGGGAACGTGTTGATAAAGTGATCATTGGACCGCAAAACAAGAGAGGAGAATTTCCTCTACCAGGGATTTCTCCGGCCACAACGACGGAAACTCTCAGTCGGAACAGAGAAAATCAACACCTTTCTAGAACCGGCGGTGGATTTTTTTGGTATGAACGTTAAAGTTCCATGGCTGTGTGGTCGATAAATCAAACAGAAGGAGGCGTTTGGGATGAAAATTAACAACCATCCGATTTCGCGAGCAGCCCGAATCTACCAGCAGCAGCGGACGCGGGAAAACGCTGAAACTGAAAAGACAGGGAAGTTAGGCAAAGACAAAGTGACGTTATCCTCGGAAGGCCGAGAAATGCAGTCGCTGATGCATAAGGTGCAGAACACTCCGGACGTACGCCCGCAGGCCGAAGCGTTGAAAGCAGCGGTTAAGTCTGGAACGTATAAGGTATCCGGCGAAAAAATCGCGGCTTCGATTCTGAAGTCATTGGAGTAGATGCAAGATGCAGGCTTATGAGGCTTTATCTGACACTATGGAGACAGAAATCCGCTCGCTTACGGAGTTGATTGCTCTGGCTCGGCAAAAGCATGCAGTGATCAGCGATGAAAAGCAAATTGCGATGATCGCGGCCAAAGAAGAAAAGATTCTTCAGCGTCTACAGCACGTCGAAGCCGAGCGGCAGGCGTTGTTTGATGTCGTTGCACCTGGAAAAAGTTTGCAGCAGTGGCTGGACGAAGCGGGGGAGATACAGGTACAGCTGGCGCCTGTGGCCGAACGATTGCAGCAGTCATTCGTTGAGTTGAAGGACCTAAACGAAATTAACATGCAGTTGGTTGAGGAGTCCTTAGCGTACGTTCGATATTCACTGAATCTGTTAAATGCCAGCGGACCTTCCACATACGGTCGTAAAGGTCAGACCGATGCAGGACGATCCATCTTTAACCGGAAGGTGTAACCTATGCGGACAACATTTACAGGAATCGAGATTGCCAGGCGAGCTGTTACAGCGCAGCAGCGGTCGTTAGACACCGTCGGACACAATGTAGCCAATGTAAACACTCCCGGTTACTCCCGTCAAAAAGCCGTACATGCTGCCAGCAACCCGTATCCCATGCCATCACTGGCACACACCCCCAGTAACGGTCAGGTAGGCATGGGGGTGCAGATCACAGAGGTTACACAGATGCGGGATGCCTTCGCTGAGATGCGGCTTCGCCAGGAACTGCATAACCTAGGATATTGGCAGGGCGTGGAAAGTGGCCTTACACAGGTGGAACGAATCTTCAACGAACCTTCGGAGAATGCCATCGACAACGCCCTGGACATGTATTGGAATTCTCTGCAGGATTTGAGCCAAAATCCTGAAGATGAAGCGGTACGCAACGTGGTTATTCAAAGGGCTGAGGTACTGACGGAGACGATCCGCCACACCTACCGGCGGTTGGGTGACTTACGCAAAGATACCAATGATGATGTGGTTGTGAAGGTTAACGAGATCAATGCGATCGCTGCCCAAATTGCTGGACTCAACCAGCAGATTGCTCGGGTCGGCGCTACGGGCAACAATCCTAACGATCTTTTGGACAAACGAGCACTCCTGGTCGAAGATCTGTCCAAAATTGTCGATATCAGTGTTATCACGGACGATGTCAATATGTTGACAGTAACCATTGGTGGTATGAGTTTGGTGCACGGTTCCGACACGCGGCGCCTTCTGGTCGATCCCCAAACCGTTGGTGAAGACGATGGTGTCAATGGAACCTATAGGCGCAATGAAGTGGTATGGGCTTCCGGTGATGGCACGCTCCAAGCAGAGATAAAGGGTGGTCAACTCGGTGGTATGTTAGAGTTCCGTGACGACCGCATCGAGACATATATGTCAGGGCTCAATGATTGGGTGGCCAATCTTATGGTATCGGTGAATGAAAGGCATGAGGAAGGGTACCCTTACCAGGAGGATAACGGAGAGTCGCCGCTCTTTTTTGTGACGCATTCCGCCAATGGTGACCAGGCCATGGACGAAGTCGCCCGCAACATTCGAATCAATCCGGTCCTGGTGGGCAACGTCTGGCTAATTCGGGCTTCAGACGAAGCAGATGCTCCCGGCAATGGTGGCAATGCTTTGGCCATGGCCAAACTGCGTTACGAGCCGTATGATAATGGGGTGGGAAGCACGTTAAGCGAAGCATTCAATGCTGTGATCTCCGGGTTGGGTGTGCGAAACAAGGAAGAAAAAAAAATGGTAGAAACAGAGATGGTCCTGGTAAGCCACCTGCAGAACCTCAAGGAAGCCACGGCGGGCGTCAACTTGGACGAAGAAATGGCGGACATGATTCGCTTTCAGCATTCCTATAATGCAGCAGCCCGTCTGATGACCACCATGGATGAAGCC
>SLOZ01000482.1 GCA_007132255.1 Limnochordia bacterium
CACAATGCCGCGGCGGGCCCTGCTCAAAGCAGGCCAATGCGATTTTGTGTCTGGCCGTGAGGCCGTTCAAAACAGGATTGACCGATTGTAAGCTGGCGTTTTCCCTTTGCTACGTGAATAGAAAAGCAGTCTTCCAGCCCGATTTTACGGGCTTTTTTTGTGTCGAAAATCATGGAACTGCAGGTCCCGAGATGTTGCTAAACATGGTATAGTGTACGTGTAGAGATGATCATAGTGTTTCTCAGATAAAGCATGAAACATCAGATAAAGCGTGAACGATGGAAGCATCTTTTTTAGAAGGGACGAACCATTGCCGCCCTTGGCAGCGATCTTAGACATGGATCTGGGAAGTAAAACTATGACCACAGCGGACATTAAGGTAATTTCGCAGTTTCACACATAGAATCGAGATATACAACACGATATTACCAAAAGAAGCAGCCCTGAAGTCTCAGCCAGTGCGGCGTTTACGGAGCTTTTTTTCTTTTTTGCTGCAGAACTCAGCCTAAGAGATCTTGGTCCTCAGTTTTTGCAACAACGTCTGCGACCTATCTAGCCGCCGTAGTTCCCGGGTTTAGGGCTCCAGTAAGTGGAGTCGGTGTTGTTCTGCCCTGCCGTTCGCCTGGTTCCCGAGTCCAAGGCCATGCGTCTTCTGCCTCCAAACTGTCGGACACCGTTCTTCACGGCGAGCGGCAGGGAGTGTGCTGCCTGGCAGCGAATAGGGTTTTCTGATACCTTTAGATTAGATAGGTATCGTTAAACAGAAACGCCTAGATGGTCTCTGCTACATCACCGTCCTTCGTGTAGGTTTTCCCTGCGCTGGCCCTGGCGGCGATCGCACGGCCGTCAGTTTCTCACATCTTTATCCCGGGACCCTGGTTGTTCCAGAACCAACTTTGTGACAGATTTCTTTAAAGAAATTGAGCAGTCTTTAATCGATCTTTAATCCACCACAAATGGTGGTTAAAGTTGGCCTTGTTACAATATGAGTATCAAGTTCGCAAAGGAGAATCAACAATGACAAGACTGGAACAAATCGAAAAGCTGCGGGAAAAGGCCAACGTCACGTATGAAGAAGCACAGCAGGCACTGGATGCTGCCAACGGCGACCTCTTAGATGCCATCATTCATCTGGAGAAGCAGGGAAGAGACAACCCACCACAGGGTGGCGGAACGCACAGCAGCTCGGCGCATCGTCCGGATGAAGCAGAAGAACCATGGACAGCAGGCGAAGACGAAATCAAGAAGGTTCACAAAAACAACGTTAACGATGCCATTGAACGGATTGGCAAGTTCTGCGTCGCCGTTATCGACAAAGGCAACAACAGTTTTCTGGAAGTTCTTAAAGAGGAAGACAAGAAGTTTAAAGTGCCTCTGACAGTATTGGCTCTGCTGCTTCTGTTCCTCCCCTACGTTACCATTCCGGTGGTGGTTATTGGTCTGATTCTGGGATACCGCTATCGATTGACCGGTCTGGATTTTGACGGCGAGGTCTAAGAAGAACTGGACAGATTGAACCTGACTGGAAGCTCACGCCATGACACAATGCCGCGGCGGGCCCTGCTCAAAGCAGGCCAATGCGATTTTGTGTCTGGCCGTGAGGCCGTTCAAACCTGGGGTCGGCGATGATGAGCCGTGCGCTGATGGACTGCTGGCAGAGCAGACGCAGAACAAGACTAATCTTAAAGAAAGCAACGGTTAAGTCATGTGGAGAAAACGCGCAAAATTGGCCAGAAGATGGCTGCGGCGGCTGTGGAAATACTGTACCGCAGCCTTCTGAGAACATACTTCAGAGGGAGTTCCAACAGGAACTCCCTTCTCGGGGCATGTGTCGAGAAAACCTTTGCAGCGGCCTGGGTTGGGAAAAAATACCGTATACCAGGTACCTGGAAGTTAGTACCATGTACCTGGTACATGGAATTTCCTGGAAGTGTCTAAGAGTTCCTGGTAACAGCCGCAAAAATGCCACACACTGACGGTGTGATGCCATCGCGCAAACCGTTTCATACATCATTCTGAAGGCAGGTGTTACAATGAGCGCCAGAATACTGATCATTGAAGACGAAGCGAAATTCGCCCGGTTTGTTGAAATGGAACTGAGCTATGAGGGCTATTCCGTTTCCAAAGCCAGCGATGGTCGCGACGGCTTAGAGCTGCTTGCGAGCGATTCCTTTGACTTGGTTTTGCTGGACATTATGCTGCCTGGTCTCAACGGTATGGAAGTGCTGCGGCGCATCCGCCGCTCCAGCAGTATCCCCGTGATTATGCTTACGGCCCGCGACAGCGTGATGGACAAAGTTGCCGGATTGGATCACGGAGCCGACGACTATATTACCAAGCCTTTTGCCATTGAAGAACTACTAGCCCGCATTCGCACGACACTGCGCAAGAATGCAGCTGCTCCCAGCCAGGAAGTGTTTTCAGTGGGACTACTGCAGTTAGATCCGGCCAAGCATATGGTGACGGTGAATCACAAGCAAGTGGATCTTACAAAACGTGAGTTCGATCTGCTCCAGTATCTGTTGGAGAACAAGGGTAATGTTCTCAGCCGGGAAGCCCTATTGGAAAATGTCTGGGGTTTCGATTTTGAAGGGGAAACGAATGTAGTGGATGTCTACATTCGCTTTTTGCGCGCAAAAATCGATGAAGTGTTTGGCATTAAGACGATTGCCACGGTTCGTGGTGTAGGGTACGTGATTCGCGATGAAGAGTAAAAAGAACTGGTTTGCCAAATGGTTAGGCCGTAATCCTAAAGATTCTGCGGAAACAGGCCGAAGTGAATATGGAGAGGATTTGCCAACCGACAGATCTGAACACCTCGGGTCTACTTCTGTGCGGCCCCAAACTGGCCAGAGTGGTGACGCAATGGGCGCAAAGATTCCGTCTGGTAGGACTTCGTCTGGTAGGGACGAAGGAACGTCAAAACGGCATCAAGCAGAAGATGGGAGTCGGAAAGCCCACGAAACGGGTTCCGCTGACGAACAAACGAGGTCGGATCCTGCGTCGGGTGCAGGCGGCGCCCATCCAGGGCTCGGCATAAACCGCGTCCCTGATCACCAAGCGGCTGCCACTGGCGAAGACGAAGCCAAAACCAAAACCGAGCCGCACGCCTCTAAGAGCGCACCAGCGAAGCCCCGGGACCGTTCACCTAAGACGCGGCGACGCTTTGTGGTTTCGATGCTCAATATTCGTTTTTGGCTGCGTTTGGTGGGGATCTTTTTGGTCTTGGACTTGATGCTTTTGGTTTCGGTCGCCGTGGGTATTGTGATCTATGCTGAACAGACCTTGGCACCCATTGCAGCCCAGCTAGATTCCGAAGTTGGTAGCGATCCAGCTTTTTGGGATGCCTTTGTCTATACGGACCTCTCGGTTCAGCTCGTCGAGGGGGATCCGCAGGGTTTCGCACCTCCTGAAGAAGCTGAGAGTTTTCTGCCTCGCTCTTTGATCCAAGGATTTCGCAATGTGCATTGGGATACGCAACCGGATCTGTCTTGGTGGATGCGTGTGGAATCGCTGGCCTATATCGCAGAAGTTCCTACCCAAGAGCCAGAGGGCGGTTACTACCGCATTGCGTTGGAGTTGGGATCTCTGCTTAGTGTTATGCGAGCCGTCTTTATTGTTCTTTTATTGACACAGGCTGCCTATGTGGTGACCAGTATTTCAGCTGGAGCGCGGATGATTCGCGGAACCATGGGTCCTATTGTGGAGTTAGCGGATAAGGCGCAGCGGTTGAGTGTGGGAACCGGGCATGGTCCCTACACGCCGGATGAGATGGAAGCCTTCGCCGGGAAGTTGGAAGGTATTAATGCAGCACGTCTGGATACCCGGATCGAAGTGGACGCTGCGCAGGATGATTTGAAGGCGGTGGCGTCGGCCATTAACAGTATGCTAGAGCGCATTCACGCTTCCTATCGTGCTCAGGCTCGTTTTGTCTCCGATGCGTCCCATGAACTGCGCACACCGATTGCAGCAATTCAGGGGTATGCAAATCTCTTGGATCGGTGGGGTAAAAACGACCCGCAGGCGCTTCAGGAAAGTATCGACGCCATCAAGGATGAAGCCAGCAGCATGAAAGAGCTCATCGAGCAGTTGCTGTTCTTGGCCCGTGGCGACAACCATACGATGCCACTGCAGCGTGAAGAATTGGACATCGCACAAGTGGCGGAAGCAGTTCTACGAGAAAGCCAGATGATGGATCAAGGGCACGATTACGCCAGCAATATCCAGTCTGTTGTGGCGTTGGTGGATCCAGGACTGACCAAACAGGCACTGCGCATTCTAGTGGATAATGCCATGAAATATACGCCTGTCGGGGGCAGGATTCATCTTTCGGTCTACAAACAAGATGGCCAAGCGTGGCTCGTAGTCCAGGATGAAGGGATTGGCATCCGGCCGGAAGCGGTCCCGCGCATCTTTGACCGTTTCTACCGGGCCGACGAATCTCGCGCCCGCGCCACTGGCGGAACCGGATTGGGACTATCCATAGCCAAATGGATCGTGGAACGTCACGGGGGTTCCATGCATGTGCTGAGCCGTGAAGGCATCGGCACTCGTATGTCGATATCGCTGCCCTTGCACCGCTCCTAGCAGGCCTTTTGCTCGACCTGGTTCAATGCCCAGATTGATGGTTCAACCCAGAAGAACGCCCATTACAGAACATTTCAACGTGGTCGCAGACCATGCGTTGTTCCTTATGAAATGCAGCTGCTAAGGCTTGACCGCGCCGGACTGAGGTGGCTGCAGCCACCTGTGGGCCATGAAGATCTGAATAAGGCCGTCTTTTTGTGTGGGTGGTGACATTAATGCAAATGCTTAGCAATATGTGTTGAATGGGCAGGAATACGCCGTGTCCAGACCGAACGTTGCAGTATCAATCTATAGATCAAAAATCAACTGTCTGCCAAAGGTAGTCGGACGGCGGAGGTGTTGATTGCATACCTCGTATAGGCCTCAGGACGTGCAGAGTTGGTAACGATGTTGGGTGAGGGGAGCGGATGGGATGCCCGTGAAAAAGCTGCGATTGAAGGATCTGGCAGTGGGAATGGAAGTAGCGAAGGATCTAGTGGATGTCTCCGGTCGGATGCTTTTGGCCAAAGGCACCATTCTAACACCGCGATTAATAACAAGGATACAGATCATGTACTCGGATATGCCGGAATTGGGCGTTGAGGTTGACGAAAACTCCATTGCGCCGGCAGTTAGTACGCAGGCAGCGCGACTTCTCGAGGCGGCTGATGGTCTGCAGCAGGCGATGGTGGCAGTACGCAACAACCAGTCGATCGACATGGGACCGGTTGAGGATGCTGTTGTAACCATCGTTGGCCAGTCACAAACTTCTCGCGGACTGTGGGATTTCGTCGAGACGGTCTGGGAGCATCATCATTTTATGTACTATCACAGTGTGGCTGTGGCCGGGTTGGCAGCGAGTATTGCCAAATGGCAGGGATTGAGTGAAACAGAAATGCTGGAAGTCAGCTATGCCGGTTACTTTCACGATATCGGCAAGGCCAAAAAGGATGATAACAGCCATCCTTGGATGGGTGTCGAGCTGCTCACCCGTCACGCATCCGTGAACTCGCGCATTCTTGCCGGTGTCCTGCAGCATCACGAGCGCAACGATGGCTCTGGTTTTCCCAACGGCACACGGGCCAGTGGAATTGATCTGTATGGCCGTATCTTAGGTGTGGCCAATACGTTTCATCATTTGAGTATTAAGAACCAGCGGGCCGGAAAGTGTTTTCTGCTGCCCGTGGCTCAAACGATCATCGACGAGGCACCGGGCAAATATGACGCCATGGCTTCGCGGGCCCTTTTGGACAGTCTGATCCCCTATTATCGAGGTCGCGACGTCATTTTGAGCAGCGAGCAGACAGGCCAAATCGTATTCATTGACCCAGCCAAACCATCGGCACCCATCGTTCAGACGGCAGATGGAGCGGTGGAGTGTGGAAAGGAATCGGGCATTCATATAGCTGGTATTCTTTGATCCGTCTGCCGTGCGTGGATAACGAGCAAAGCACAGACGAAGCTCTCAAGAGCTTCGTCTGTGCTTTGTACTGTCTACACAAGGTACCTAAGCGAATCTACACGGGATCGACACAGGATCAAATGCACATGCAAGTTCCTGTCCAACACTGCGGTAACGATGGTACCTATCTGGGAACCACAATGTTTGACAGCAGCGGGCTCAGCTGCGAGCTCGTTGGTTAATGGCTGCTTGATCATATGGATACGTCACGGGCATGCTGCTGGCTTTGTTGAGTCGTTCCATGTGATCTGGAGACAGTGCCCAACCTGCAGCCCCAAGATTGCTCTCTAGCTGCTCCATGGTGCGCACACCAATGATGGGAGCCGTAACCGCAGGATTCTGCATCAGCCAATTGATAGCAACCTGTGCAGGCTCTTTACCCGTCTGGGTTGCCACTTCATGCAGTGCATCCAAGACTTCCCATGTGTGTTCGGTATTATAGGCGCTCCAGGATTCGCCCCAGCCTTCCTGTTCGGCTTTTTCCACTCGCGATCCGCTGGGTGGACCTTCCATGCCCCGCTGGAACTTGCCACTTAACCAGCCGCCCCGCAGCGGGCTCCAAGGTATCACGCCAACGCCTTCGTTGGCACAGACCTCCAAAAGTTCCCATTCAGTTGCCCGACACAAAAGATTATACTGAGGTTGTAAGCAAACAAACCGTTCCCAACCCTTGTTCTTGCTGATCTCAAGAGCTTTCTGAAGCTGCCAACCCTTGAAATTGCTGGCGCCAATGTAGCGCACAAGGCCTTGGCGTACGAGATCATTCAGCGTCGATAATGTTTCCTCTATTGGTGTTAGGGGATCCCAGGCATGCACCTGGTAGAGGTCGATGTAATCAGTGCCCAACCGCTGTAGACTGGCTTTGACTCCGGCGATGATGTGTTTGCGGCTGGTGCCGACATCATTGGGCTGTTCGCCCATGGGGAAACGGACCTTGGTGGCTAAGACAAAGTCGTCGCGATTCTGGCGGCTCAGCCACTTGCCCACAATGGTCTCTGAAGCACCACGAGTGTAGACATCAGCGGTGTCGATGAAGTTACCACCGGCATCTACAAACCGATCCATGATTCGAAAACTATCCTCTTCAGCCGTTTCGCGACCGAACGTCATGGCACCGAGACACAGTTCACTGACCTTGACGCCCGTGTTTCCTAGTTGCCGATATTCCATTGGACAGTCCTCCTCTTGAGAATGGGACGGATTGGTCCCTTACTAAGAAATTGGCGATTGGAGATGAATTTCCTCCTACCATCACCATAAGATCTGGAATTGGCAAATGGAAACTACGGTTACTAAACTTTGGCCAAAAGAGTGCCGATATGAGAAATGGGCGTGTGTGATCAGGCTGATTACACAGCGCCTTTGAATTCGTTTGGAGGTGTGGAGAATGGACTTTATTCCATGGGCCGTCGCTGGCGCGGCAGGCGTATCAACATGGTGGGCGCTGCATCGCCGCAGCAGACAGCGGCAGGAAGTGCTGCAGCAGGCGATGCAGCAGAAGCAGCAGCTGCTGCCGGACTACGTGGTATTGGACAAAGTACTATTGGATGTTGAGCAGTTGGCTGAGCGAGCTTCACGAGGGCGTTCGCAGAGTGTGCAGCGTGCTGCCATGGAAACGTGGCTGCGTGAATATGTGGACACGCAGCCCCATGTGGTTGGAGCTTGGTTAGTATGGGAACCCAATGCCCTTGATGATGATGCCGCTCACGTTGGCCAAGCTCATTTTGGATCGTCCGGTCGCTTCAATACATACGTGTATCGTGATGGGTCCACGTTGGCTGTTATGGCTTTGCCGGATATCGACAGTGAACCGTTCTATACGGAACCAAAGCAGACCAAGCAATTGGTGGTGTTGGATCCGTTTCGATACGAGATCGAAGGCAGTTCAACGCTAATGACCACAGCCGCTCGACCGATTGTTGCCAGCGGCCGTGTCCTGGGAGTGGTCGGTGTCGATTTGCCTCTGCGCACCGCCAAGAGCATATATCGTGATCTTCTGGATCTGCCAGGCAGATCCATGGCTTCCCGGGATCCGCTGCTGTTGTTGGAGACGATAACCAGAGCGGTGAAGGACAACTATGGCGAGATGGCACAGCAAATCGTGGATCAATCGGACATTCTCAGTACCGCCATCGCTCACTCCAGCTCCACCATGGATGAGCTGCAGGAGCATACCCATGTGGTGGAAGAGCAGGGCCATCAAGCGGAGGAGAACATTGCATCCCTGCAGGAAGTGGCGAAGGCCATGTCTGAAGTTGCCTTGGTCTCGGAGAACATGGCCCAGTCCATTGAACAGTTAGCAGCCATCAGTGTCACCACCACGGCCGAAGCCAAGACCAGCGGCCAGGCCATGCAGGATACGGCCGATGCCATGAGCCAGGTCATGCGTTTTGCTGACGCGATTACCGCTATTGCTGACCAAACGAATTTGCTGGCATTGAATGCGTCCATTGAAGCAGCGCGAGCCGGCGAACATGGCAAAGGATTCGCCGTAGTGGCCCATGAAGTGACGAAGCTGGCCGGCCAGTCAAATGCAGCGGCAGAGGACGCCAAGGGGACGATCCAAGGGATTGTATCGCAGGCCGAACATTCCTTGAAGGCCATTCAGTCCATCGCCAAACAGGCGGCTGCATTGGATCAGCAAATCCAATCCATTGCAGCGGAAATCCAAGAGCAATCAGCTACGTCAGAAGAGGTCAGCGCTTTGGTCGGCAGTGTACTGGCATCGATTCAAACAACCACAGAAGCTTTGAACCAGTCTATTCAGGGGCAAGAGAAAGCAATCTCTGAGACGGTGCAGCAGTTAGCAGACTTAGGGACCAACGGTGAGTCATTCCGCAGATATGCAGCTAGGCTGCAGGCCGATTAGGGTTCCCAAACGGCGCAAAGCACCATCCTGATTAAACTAACGCAAGCGATTGTTGCCCGCTACGAGCAGGGGATCACAGAGCGCTCATATCGCCTCCTGGATGCAGGAGGCTCCTTGTCGTACGGCCCCAACGCCAAAGGCTTACGGGCAAGTGACCGTGTGTACCAGCCGCATTAAGGCCAAGGCGTTCGCGCTTTGTGTCATCGCTTGTCGTGAATGCTGCCCTGCAGACCCGCCGCGAGAAGACCGTTAGCGAAGCCTACTAGCGGAGGGAAGGCTTGTTCTCGGGCTTGCTGCCGACAGTGTAGGAAGAAATCTATTGGTGACGAATGTCCTTGAACCGGACCTGCACGCGGAACGCTCCTATTTTGTGGCGAACGCAGTGAATTGGTTCACAGACCATGCAGGAATTCTGGCAAAATGGCGAGAAC
>SLOZ01000510.1 GCA_007132255.1 Limnochordia bacterium
GTGAAGGAGGCGGTGCTGGTGCCGAGCGCTAAGCAGCAGATCACACAGGACGGGAGTCCGTTTTGGTCTAGTGCTCTGTTTGGCAGCATCTTCGGAATCTTCTTTGCTGCCGTGTGGGCGTGGCTGCGGGGCGAAGACAACATTCCCGTTTTGTTTTTCATCCTGGTTCCAGTGGGTACCGGTTTGGTCAGTGGCGTCAGTGGTGCGGTCAGTGGATATATCGATCATGCCTTGGCTCGACGCGGACTAGAGTCTGAATGGCAGCGGCGCCTGTTGAGTTTTCTCGTCGTGGCCTCCATTGTTTTTGCGGTGTTTATCTTAGCAGGCCGACGTTTCGTGGAGGCCAGTCCTGTGGTGCCAGTGGTAGCTTGGGGAGGACCCATCATCGGAATCTTGTTCGGTGCCACCGTAGCTGTTGCAGATTACCGGTCGTGGCTGGTTCGCACAAAGATGGAGGACTTGGAACGGGAAAATCGTTATTTGGCCGAAATTGCCAAACGCGATGAAGCGCTGCAGGAGGTGTCGCGCAGCTTGATTCTTACCGAAGAGCGCAGCCGGATGGCCAAAGAACTCCACGATTCCATTTCGCAGGGCCTGCATGGCCTTGGTTATGGGCTGCAAGCGCTGCAGAGCCGTCTAGATAGGAAGCAGTCTGTGGAAGAAGTTTTGGAGCATCTAGACTCGACCCTGCGCTCCACCCAGCAGGAGCTGCGTACCGTGATTTATGAGCTGCAGCCTTCGGCTGTGGAGCAACATGGATTGCAGGAAGCTTTTGAACTGTATGGTCAACACTTCCGGGGATATTTTGCTGAACAACGGCTGACCATGGAAGTGCACTACCCAGGAGGCCTGCTGCCAGCGCAGGAAGCCGCCGCCTACCGGGTTCTGCAGGAGGCGCTGACCAATGTGGGTCGTCACGCTGGTCCTTGTGACGTGCGAGTTCGTTTGGTGTGGAATGATCGTAGTGTCTTGCTCGAAATCGCCGACGATGGTTGTGGGTTTGGCGAACGGGGTGAGGAGACTTCGTTCGGTGGCAAGGGTCTTCGCAACATGGAAGAACGTGTGCGCGAGACGGGTGGTCAGTGGAACTTGGTGAGCCAACCAAGCGGTGGAACGACGATCAGTGTTCGCTGGCCCCGAACAGGGGAGTGAGCATTCGTAAGAGCCGGATATAGGATCAAGGCAAGAAGCGCAGCGCCGAATACCGGCGGTTGCATGACGATGGGTGGGAAGGACAGTGAAGTGGAGTATCAAAGACATCAAGCTGCGCCCTTTGGTAGGAGAACCGCCTTGGTTCCTGCTCTTCGATGTCGATCCCAATCAAGAGGACGTACGGACACTACGTAGAACGCGGGATCTGCACTTGTGCTTGGTTAGGCCGCTGCGTGGTGGGCGTCGTCGTTGTTATACCAACTAGACCCCACACCATGGAACTGATGAACGTTGCGGTTGTGCAGGCATACCGCGGCTTCGGTTTGGGACGGATACTCATCGCCCACGCTGTGGAGCAAGCCCGAGGAGCTGGTGCCAAGATACTAGAAGTGGGTACCGGCAATTCCAGTCTGCGGCAGTTGGCCTTGTCTCAAAGAATGGGATTCCGAATCGTAGGTGTGGATTTGGATTACTTTACCCGAAACTATTCCGAACCGATCCATGAAAACGGTCTGCTGTGTCGTGATATGATCCGTTTGCGCCTAGAAATACCCGTCTAACCACAGCGAGATTCTAGCTAGGAGGGACAGCATGAGTTCACAAGCAAACAAACCGCCGTTATATTGGGATGGAACGGGACAGCACGCGCTGTACCATCCCCAGTTTCCGAGGTCGAACCGCTATCATCCGGAATGGGTGTTCCGCAACCAGATGGGTCCTAATGTCCTCTGGCTTGCGGAGCTTCTGGCTGACTCCCTCGATCTGCAGCCGGGAATGCGCGTCCTGGACATGGGTTGTGGGCGCGGTTTATCTAGTATCTTCTTGGCGAGGGAATTCGGGGTTCAGGTTTGGGCTAACGACCTTTGGGTGTCCCCTACAGAGAATCATGAGCGGTTTCAAGAGGCAGGCGTTTCCGAGCAGGTCTTTCCGATTCATGCCGAGGCCCACGTACTGCCCTATGCCGAAGACTTCTTTGACGCTATCTTCAGCGTCGATGCGTACCATTATTTTGGTACCGACCAGATGTACCTGGGTTACTTTGTTAGATTTCTGAAAGTAGGCGGGCAGTTGGGGGTTTTGGTCCCGGGGCTTCACCAACCATGGCCCCGGACGATACCAGCGTATTTGACGGAGCCGCAGGGTCACGGTGAAACGTTCTGGGCCTGGGACATGGCTACATTCAAAACAGCAGCTTGGTGGGATGAGTTGTGGAGCCAGTACCCATTCTTGCGATTGGAAAAAGCCGCAGCGGTTGCGGACGGCGGACATATCTGGGCAGAATGGGAGCGACGGTTCCGAGCCTATCCGGGCGATAAGCTCTTCCCCGACGATCTTGATGCCATCGCCGCGGATCAAAACCGCTACTTAACGTTTATCCAACTGATAGGACGGCGCAGTGACAGCACATTCTGACAGTACGGCCCAGTCCAAAGGCGCACTGCATCTAGGTATCGACGGCTGTCCGGCCGGTTGGGTAGCTGTGGATCTAACGCAGCAGTGGCTGCACGTGTTCTCAACCCTCCAAGAGCTCTGGCAAACAGTTCAGCACCATTTGGCCTTAGCTCTGGTCGATATCCCCATGGGGCTGCCTGAGGATGCGTATCGTACCTGCGATTTAGAGGCTCGCCGCTTACTGGGAGGCCGGAGAAGTTCAATCTTTTTCACCCCCTGCCGCGAAGCCGTCTATGCGGTTACTTACCAAGAGGCCAACGCGGTCAATCGCCATCGAGTAGGGAAAGGGATTTCCATCCAGACGTGGAATATCTGTGGCAAGATCCGTGAAATGGATATGCTGCTGCAAAACCACTCCGTGCGGGATGTGCTGAGCGAGTCCCATCCGGAGTTGGCGTTTGCTTGGCTGAACGGCGGGCAGCCATTGACGTCAAGAAAGCAGCGGCTCGCGGGCCGCCGAGAACGCTTGGATCTGCTGGAACAAAAACTTCTGGGAAGCACGCCTTGGTTGTTGGATGTTGTGGCATCGGTTCCGAACCGGCTGGCTCGTCCCGACGACATCCTGGATGCAGCGGTGCTATCTGTGGCGGCAGTCGAGGCTCGACGTGCTTTGGAACCCTTCCCGAACCCTGCTCCTTTGGATGCCTTGGGCATTCCTATGCAAATTTGGGTTCCTCAAGCGGTGAACCAGCCTAGTGATTGAGCTCGCTGCACACGGCGGGTAACTTCAGAGGTGTTTTGGGAAAGGACGTGTTGATTATGGAAGCCTTTTGTCGACCGATTATTGTTCTGAGCCGCTGTCTAGAAAAAGAAGCGTGCCGCTGGAATGGTGATGTAATTCGCAGCGAAGTTGTGCGCGAGCTAGAACCCTTCGTGGAGTATGTGACAACCTGCCCCGAGGTGGCTATCGGGTTAGGCATCCCTCGGGATCCCATCCGTGCTGCCTGGGACGATGATACTCTACATTTGATCCAACCCGCCACAGGGCGCGATGTTACCGATGCGATGACGGCCTACGCACAAGAATTCCTGGATGCTCTCGGTGAGGTGGATGGCTTTCTTTTGAAGAGTCGCTCACCGTCTTGTGGTGTTAAGGACGTCAAGTATTACCACAGCACTGAGGACAAAGCTATGGTCAAAGAAAAAGGCAGTGGCTTTTTTGGTGGTCAGGTTTGGGAGCGCTATGAACACAAGGCCATTGAAGACGAAGGGCGTTTGCTGAACTTCACGATTCGGGAACACTTCTTCACCCGTATCTTTACGATGGCACGCTGCCGCGACCTGCGCCAACATGGTACCATGAAGGACCTGGTGCAGTTCCAAGCTGAGAACAAATATCTGTTGATGGCCTACAGCCAGGAGTACCAGAAGGTGTTGGGCAGAATTACGGCCAATCCTGAGCGCCGTCCCTGGGAGGACGTGGTCGCCGACTATGAAAAAAACCTCGGCCGGGCGTTGGCCGCACCACCGAGGTTCACAGCGAATATTAACGTTCTCCAGCACTGCATGGGTTACTTCAGCGAGCAGTTAAGCAGTGGCGAGAAGTCATTCTTCTTGGATTCCCTGCAGCAGTATCGCACGGGAAAAATCCCGCTGAGTGTGCCGCTGCACGTTCTTCGAGGTTACGCTGTCCGTTTTGAAGAGGAATATCTTTTACAGCAGACCTATTTCCAACCGTATCCAGCAGCCCTGGTCACCATTTCTGATTCCGGTAAAGGTCGCGACCGCTGAGCCACTGCAAGTTGATCATTAGAGGATGGCAAGATATTGATCCAACTCCCAGGCGTGGACCTGCGCACGGTAGACGTCCCATTCCAAGAGCTTGGCGCGGACGAAGTTTTCATAGACGTGATCACCCAATGTGTCAAGAACGAAGGGGCTTTGGACCATTTGGTCCAAGGCCTCTTTCAACGATTCTGGAAGCAGCGAGATTCCTTGGTCCTGGCGCTGGCTGGGAGTAAACGTGTACGTATCCTCTTTCGTTGCCGGTCCCGGATCCCGTTTTTGGGCGATGCCTTCGAGGCCTGCTCGCAGCAGCAGTGCTAAGGTCAAATAGGGGTTGGCTGCGGGATCAGGACTGCGATATTCCATCCGGACATCGTCTTTGACTACCGTGGCCGGAATGCGGACCAAAGCACTGCGATTACGGTCGGACCAAGTGATGTCGATCGGAGCCTCATAGCCGGCAATGAGGCGTTTATACGAGTTGACCGTGGAGTTGGTCACAGCCGTCATCGCCCGGGCGTGATACAGCAAACCTCCCAGGAAGTGTAGTCCCGTTTGGGATAGCTCGGTGCTATCGCCGTTTGATTGGAAGGCGGGCAACCCATCTTTAAGCAGACTGAGGTGGATGTGCATTCCTGAGCCAGCCTCACCAGTCAGGGGTTTTGGGATGAACGAGGCATGCAAACCGTGACTGTGGGCGATGGCTTTGGTGACTTGTTTGAACGTCACGAGATTATCAGCGGCCTGCAGGGCATCGGCAAAGCGAAAGTCGATCTCGTGCTGGCCGGGGGCCACTTCGTGGTGTGAGGCCTCCACATGATAGCCCATGGTCCGCAGCCCCTTGACAATGGCGTTGCGGGCATTCTCGCCCTGATCCACCGGTGCCAGGTCAAAATAGCCAGCTGTATCCTGGGTCTTGTAGCGGATAGCCCCATCGCTGCCCACGGGGAACAAGAAAAACTCTGGTTCTGGGCCTGCTTGGAGAACGTAGCCAGCGGCGGCGGCTTCAGCCACCGCTCGCTTCAGTACGGCCCGCGGACAGCCCGCGAAGGGTTCGCCGAACGGTGTGACCACATCGCAGAGTAACCGGGCAATACCGTCGCCGTCCGGAGTGCGCCACGGAAGTACGGCGAACGTACTCAGATCCGGTCGCAGATACATGTCAGATTCCTGAACGCGCGCAAAGCCCTCAATGGACGAACCATCGAAGACGATGCCCTGGTCAACAACGGTGGGCAGATGATCTAGCGTAATGGAGATGTGTTTCAACGTTCCAAAAATGTCCGTGAACTGGAGTTGAATAACTTCAACCCCAGCGGCGGCGGCTTGTTCTTGAATATCCTGCAGAGACAGGGAAGGTTTGGCTGGCATATGTCAGTTCTCCTTTGCATGGTGTCAGCTTTATTGCACCATACCTGACCATTAATGTCAAATACAAAGAGTTCGCTGCCTGCGCCTGGGTGGTCCCAGGTCAGGATCGGAACTGCAGGGCGCGAAACCACGACCATCGTCAATCTCGATGATCGTGGTTCTTAGCAGGTGTGCAAAGAAACGCTTGCGAAGCGAGGTTTGTCGAGACTGCTTCAAACTCGTGTCGCGTCTGCAGCGAACCTTGAGTTTGTGTGCAGATGAGCGCAGTACTTGGACAACCATCCTTAAGTCAAGGCTAGGTATTCATCCAACTCCCATTGGTGAACCTGTGTGCGATAGCGATCCCATTCGATGGTTTTCGCCTTCACGAAGTTCTCGTAGACATGACTGCCCAGTGCTTCCTGGATGACTTTGTCCGCCTGCAGTTCTGCCAAGGCTTTTTCTAATGAACCAGGTAAACTAAGGATGCTGGCTGCATCGCGTTCGGCTTCCGTCATGGAGAAGATATTGTCGGTGCATTCCGGACCCAAGGGCATTTGGTTTTCGATTCCATCCAAGCCGGCGGCCAACGACACGGCCAACGCCAAGTATGGGTTAGCTGAAGGATCCGGGCTGCGCAGCTCTAAACGAGTGCCAGCGCCTGAGGCGGCAGGAATGCGTATCAGTGAACTGCGGTTAGAGCTGGACCAAGCAATGTAGACCGGCGCTTCATAGCCAGGTACTAATCGCTTATAGGAGTTGATCAAAGGATTGGTGATGGCTGTAAAGGCCGGTGCGTGGTTCAGCAATCCTGCCAGGTACCAGCGAGCTTCTTCACTCAAACCGATGCTGTCACTTTCATCATAAAAGGCATTGTGCGAATTCCTGAAGAGCGATTGGTGAATATGCATTCCTGAACCATTCTCACCCACGATGGGTTTTGGCATGAAAGACGCATAGAGACCGTGCTTCTGAGCGATCATCTTGGTTACGTTGCGGAACGTGCTGATGTTGTCTGCTGTCGTGATCGCATCTTCGTATTTGAAATCAATTTCATGCTGTCCTGGAGCCACTTCATGGTGCGATGCTTCCACAAGGAAGCCCATAGTCTGCAGCGCAAAGACGATTTCTTCACGAGCGGCTTCACCTTTGTCTACCGGTGAAAGATCGAAATAGCCACCACGGTCATTGGTTTCAATGATTGGGGTACCATCTTCAGATGTCTTCAGCAGGAAAAACTCTGGCTCAGGACCCACAAACATAGTATAGCCCAAACTGGCTGCTTTCTCGGTCATCCGCTTCAAGACACCCCGGGGACAACCGGCGAACGGCTGATCGTCAGCGGTATAGACGTCGCAGATGAGGCGAGCTACTTTTTTGCCATGGCTCTGCCAAGGAAAGATGCAGAATGTGTTTGGGTCAGGCTTAAGGTACATGTCTGATTCTTGAATGCGAACAAAGCCCTGAATCGAAGAACCGTCAAACATGATACCGTTCTTCAGAGCTGTTTCCAGCTGGTTCATGGCTATGGTTATGTTTTTTGTGGTACCAAGGATATCGGTAAACTGGAGGCGCACCAGTTGTACCCGTTCTTCATCGGCCATGCGCAGAATATCAGTTGCGGTTAAACTTGACATTAATATCTCTCCTTTTGCGGCTTTTTCGCCAGGCAAAGTCAATTTCTAATCCAACTTTACCACCAAACATGACATGATGTCAAGTTCTATTGCGGTAAATATGTTAGGATTTACTCATAATTGACAAAAGATAACACCGATGTTACTATCTAAATGAGGAGGTGAATGGATGCTTTCCATCGGTGAGGTAGAACAGCTAACAGGGTTGAGCAGCCGCCAGATCCGCTACTATGAAAAGGTTGGGTTAATCCATTTTCAACGCACTCCCGGAGGGCAGCGGCGTTTTGTTAAACATGACATAGAAACACTGCTTCGGATCCGGCAGTTATTGGATGAAGAAGGGGATATTGAAGGTGTGAAGCGCCGAATGGAGCGGGAGCAGCAGCTGGGGCAAAAGCCGCTGTCGGATCAAGAGCGAGCGAAACTCACATCGTTGTATCCAGTATCGGATCGACCAGGATTGCTGCGAGCGCTGCAGGGCATTGAAGTACCTAAGCCTAAACGACCATCCAAATAGAGAAACGCACTCCTACAACACGCTATTGTAGGAAGTGCGTTTTTTAAGGTCGACGCCAGCGAATTCGACCATGGGCTGCAGGGACATAGTGGGGATGAGCTAAAAGGAAAGCGCCAATGGCATCGCGCACCAACCCGAAATCATTGAGCAGTTCTGCTCTGGGCAGCATCCAATAATTGGAACCGCCAGCGGCCAGAAAGTCACTGACAGCCAGGGTGTACCGTTCGTTGGCAGCCAGGGGCATACCTTGGATGGTTATGTCCTCAGGAAGGCTGCCTACCACAGTGTAGGTGGCACCGGAAATCTGTTCACCACCTCGTGCCGCCATATGCCGAAACACCTGCTCCACTTGGCGTCCAGATAGTTCCAGAGTTCGAATGCTACTCCCGAATGGCTCAACGCGATAGAGATCCTCCAGTGTGACAGGCCCGGCAGCCAAGTCGGCGCGTAAGCCGCCGCTGTTGTACAGGGCAAAGTCGGCATCGGTACTCCAAAGCAGAGCGTCCGTTACGAGATTGCCCAACGGGGAGTCGCCCACCCACCAAGCGGCACTGCGCGTGACTGCTTCCGGAACGTAACCCACTACTTCTTGGAGGAGGACGTGGGAGGTGGTCTGTACCCACGACTCCAAGATGGATTCCACCATGGGGTTAGGCTTGATGTGTTCGTCCATAGGCAGCAAAGTGGTAGAAGTGGCTTGGATAGAAGTTCCCTCCATATGAAGATCTACGCGGCCAAGATATAGACCCCATTGGTAGGCCTGGACAATAGTGGTGTCTTTCACTTGTACAGGCTCTTCTAGTTTGCTGTGACTGTGTCCCCCAATAATCAAGTCGATACCGGCTAGATCAGCGGCTAACTTCCGATCCGCTTCCTGTCCCAAGTGGGACAGCACAATTAGGACATCATAATCGTTGGCATAGTGGTTTTGCAGACGGCGCACCACGGGCATCGGAGCCATGAACTTCAAGCCGACAACGTTGTGTGGGTGCGAAGCCGTCACCGTCGTCGGTGTGGTAAGACCAATGACCATAATGGTCACGTCGTTCAACTCGAAAAACACATACCCCGGTGCATAGGGGGAGCCGTTTGCGCGGCGTTGGATATTGGCACTGATTAAGGGGATAGCACTGTGCTCTATGTATTGGGTTAGAAGGTCTTGGCCGTAGTCGAACTCGTGGTTGCCGAGGACGATGGCATCATAGCCTGTTAAGGCCGCACCCAAAAGCACGGCTCTACCCTCGGTTAATGAGCAGATCGCCGTGCCAGAAAAAAGATCACCGGCATCGAAGAGCAGGGTATTTGGATTCTGTGCCCGAACGTCTTGAACAGCTGCGGCTAAACGAGCGAACCCTCCAGCCATCTGGTTCCAGTCGGCGTGAGGGTACTCACTGATGCGTCCATGGATGTCATTGGTGTGAAGTACAGTGATCGTGAAGGGATCTCCGGCCTGAGTGTCGAAAGTATTACAAGCGACAAC
>SLOZ01000112.1 GCA_007132255.1 Limnochordia bacterium
AGCCCTGCTGAATGCGGGTACGGGCAAATGTGTTAGTGGAAGGGAGTGATGCATAGGTTTCAATACGGTGAATCCAAGGCAGACCCATGGGGTGAACGTTCTCTAAGGCAATCCTCACAGTACCACTACCCCCTTGTTAGTTCGGTCATATTTGGTATAATTAAGGCAGAAATCCCAAGAACATTTCTCAAAAGGAGGAGTCTTACATGCTGCACAAACCCAGTCTCCGTGTTTTTGTCACCGTTGTTCTTAGTCTAGTGATGTTAATGTCCGTGAGCACAGCCTCGCTAGCTGGCGCTGAACCAGCCCAAAGTGTTAGCCTGCCGATGCACACGATAGAAGGTAACCCGTACCTCATCGCAGATATTGCGGAACAGGCCAACCCTTCTATCGTCTATATTGCTGTCCAATGGCCAGAAACCACAGCCAGTTCGCCGGCGGATCCCTTTTTGGATGCCTTCGAACAGTGGTTTTTCTCACCCATGCCACGGCCGCGGGGCCCGCGCTCCAGTGCTGGTACCGGCTTTTTCATTGATGAGAGCGGGATCATCCTTACGAACCAGCATGTCGTTGGTAATATGGGAGAAAATCAGACGATCACGGTGACCGTGAATGCTCCGGATATAGCTGGAGATTTTGAAGCTTCGTTGATTGGTGCTGACACCACCTTGGACTTAGCGGTGCTGCGGATCCGAGATGAGGATCTTGGCCCATTTCCTGTCAGTGCCTTAGGTGACTCCGATGCGACTCGACCTGGAGAATGGGTGATCGCTATCGGAAATCCTTACGGCAAACAGTTTGAACACACCGTTACTGTCGGTGTATTAAGTGCCAAAGGAAGAGAGATCGCTGTACCGACTCGCGAGGGTATAACTCGCACGTACCAAAATCTCATGCAGACCGATGCTGCAATTAATCAAGGTAACTCCGGTGGCCCGCTGTTGAATATTCAAGGCGAGATCATAGGTATCAACACAGCGGTTCACGCGCAGGCCCAAGGTATTGGTTTTGCTATTCCTATCAATGTCGCCAAAGATGTCCTGGATGAACTGATTGAAACAGGACGTGTCGATCATCAATGGCCGGACCGTGCTTGGGTCGGTGTCTGGTATCTGAACGTAACGGAAGATATCGCCGATCGCTTGGACCTTCCGGACACGAAAGGAATCATCATCTCCGACGTTATCCAAGGTTCTCCTGCTGAAACAGGCGGCCTTAGGGCCATGGACGTAGTTCGCCGCATCGAAGACGTGGATATTCATTCTACAGATGACTTTGCCAATGCCATTGCAGAGAGTAACCCCGGCGATCAGGTCTTGCTTAACATCATCCGCAACGGAGAGCCCATGTTCCTCACGATTACACTGGGCAATATGCCGCCCGAACGTCGCCAGTAAGTAGTTCCCCGTATGGTTTAGAGTCTCCTGCGCACGTACGTGTGCGGGAGACTCCGTGGCCATTCAGTGCTAGACCCCACCACCCGACATGGGCGGTGGGGTCCTTTGTTTTGTCGTTAGCAAACATGAGCTGTTGTGCTAGGGGCGAGCTAACTCCACTTCTAAGTAGTCCATAACTCCACCAATGGGCACTTGATATTTACGAACTCGGACGAGCACTTGGTCCAACTCGAACATAGTCAAGATCTCCTGTGCAATGGCCTCAGCCATTGCCTCAATGAGGTTAAAATCCCGTTCCTCGACCATTTCTTTGACAACTGTAAACGCATCCACATAGCTCAGGGCCAGGTCGGGGTCATCCCCAGGCAGCGACAAGTTCGTGTGTAGTTCCACATCGACTTCGTACTTCTGCCCCAGTTCCCGTTCGGCATCAAAGGCTCCATGGTATCCGTAGAACACCATATTTTTCAGTACCATTTTGTCAGCCACACGAGGCCCCCCTTTTTGTTTCGAAGATGCACCACCACCCACAGTCATTGTGGGTGGTGGTCCACGGTCACTAGCACATTACTCGATTCCCACCGCTGGCTCTTGCTTGGGTTTCAACCTCCGACTGCGAGGTTTACTATCGGCTTCACCCGCATTGGCTTGAATCGCTGCAGGTTCTACTTCTTCGGATTCGGCGGGTTTTCCTTCTACCAGTGGTTCGCCCTTCATAATCGCCTCGAACTGATCTCGGGTTAGGGTCTCCCGTTCTAGCAGAGCGTCGGTCACTTCTTGGAGCTTATCGCGGTGCTCTGTAAGAACATTCAAAGCCCTCTGGTAGGCGTTTTCCACGATGGAGCGCACTTCCTTGTCGATGGTCGCTGCTACCTCTTCACTGTAGTTGCGATCCCGTGAAATGTCCCGACCTAGAAACACCTGTTCCTCGGTATTGGGTCTTCCAAAGGTCAGTGGACCGAGTTTTTCACTCATCCCCCACTCCATCACCATCCGCCGAGCCAGCTTGGTGACACGTTCCAAGTCATTCTGAGCACCTGTACTTACTTCATCGAAGGCGATCTGTTCCGCTGCCCGACCGCCAAGCATCATCACTTGGTCGTCCAACAGCTTCGACTTGCTGACTACAAATCGTTCTTCGTCAGGAAGTGACATGGTATATCCGCCGGCCATACCGCGTCCCACAATGGTTACTTTGTGTACGGGATCGCCATGGGGTAAGAAATATCCGGCCACTGCGTGACCTGCCTCATGATAGGCAAAGGTCTCTTTGTCCTGTTTCGTAAGAACTCGTTTCTTCTTCTCTGGCCCCATAATAACGCGGTCAATCGCTTCCTCACAGTCGACTTGGCTGATCTTCTTTCCGCCACGTCGAGCTGTTAAAATGGCCGCCTCATTGAGCAGATTTTCCAGATCCGCACCGGCAAACCCCGGGGTTCGGCGCGCCAGCACGCTTAAGTCAACATCGGGAGCCAGCGGTTTGTTACGAGCGTGGATGCCGAGGATGGCTTTGCGGCCTTCCACATCGGGTCTGTCTACGATAACTTTTCTGTCGAAACGACCGGGCCGCAGTAGCGCTGGGTCCAACACGTCAGAACGGTTTGTTGCCGCCATGACGATAATACCCGAGTTCGTCTCGAATCCGTCCATCTCTACCAGCATCTGGTTTAGCGTCTGTTCACGCTCGTCGTGACCGCCGCCAAGACCTGTACCACGCTGCCGGCCTACGGCATCGAGTTCATCGATGAAAATCAGACATGGTGCATTCTTCTTTGCATTTTCAAAGAGATCACGAACGCGTGACGCACCAACTCCAACGAACATCTCAACAAACTCCGAACCACTGATGCTGAAGAAGGGAACACCAGCTTCGCCGGCTACAGCTCGGGCTAACAAGGTTTTCCCTGTTCCTGGAGGTCCAACAAGAAGTACTCCCTTGGGAATCTTTGCACCCAAGTCAGCGAATTTTTTCGGCTGCTTAAGAAAGTCTACAATCTCAACTAGTTCCTGTTTGGCTTCGTCAACACCAGCCACTTGGTCAAACGTAACACGAGGTTTCTCCTCCGAGTGCAGTTTGGCCTTACTCTTGCCGAAGGACATGGCTCGATTGCTTCCCCCCTGCATTTGGTTGAGGATAAAGAGCCAAATTCCAACGAAAATGACTAGTGTAAGGATGTTCGGCAATAAGGAAATCCACCACGGTGGTGGAGCTGGCATTTCTGCTGTCATCTCGACGTTGCGTTCTTCGAGACGGTCAGCCATGTCGCTCATCTTCCCGTAAGGCACCGAAGAAACAAAAGCGGTACCATCTCGCAGGGTACCTTCAATACGCTGTTCTCCTATCATCGTAACCGATGCAATACGGTCATTTTCCAGTTGGCGTACTAACTCGGAATAATAGAGTTCTTGGGTAACGTCTGCCGGAGAATACATACTGCTGATAATCGATACTGCAATGATAGCTATCAATAGATATAGGCTAATTCCTCGTAGAAATTTATTCAAATTGTGCCCTCCCTTCATACACTGAGAACCAACAGTATATCCATACGTTCCTTCATTATAGCACAGGGGTTTCACTGTGACAATGATTGGCCCTGCTATAACTTAACCTAATTATCTCCTCGGTTTCCGAAGTAATCCGCCCGGTTTCAGCGCGTCGAACACCAGGAACCCAGAGAATACCACAGGCGTCGCAGACTATGGGAACGTGGCTGCGCCGGTGCCGCGGAATCTTGACCTCAATGAACAACCGGCTAATTTTCTTGTGCATGCCACCGAACACTTTCATCCGGTCACCGGACTGGCGCTGCCGTATCTGGAGCGGTGGGATCACAGCATTGGCATCAAAATATTCAACAAACTCTGCACTAGATTCTGGCTGTCTAGGCATCTCACTTTGGCGGACATGATCGGCGGTGATGGTACCAAAGGGACCGGTAAGATAAGCTGGCGGCTCGAACATGATCGGTCTCCATCTTGTCTGCTTGCACTCACCTGCTGCCTGCTCAGCCAGCTGAACTTGAATAGTATTCGCCCCGCCGCAAACGATCATTGAGGGTATATGCACGTAAAACCGGCCCGGTTTCGCCAGCCTACTGCGGAGCGCCTCAATGTGTTCAAAGGTTACTCTGCGGGTATGACCTTGGGCCAGAAATAAAAACTGCCGCAACACTCGGCGCTGCATGGCTGGGTGTAGTTCCTGTAAGCCATTCCGGGACAGACCCTCACAGTGGGTCAGACGCATCCGCTCCACCCGAGCCTGCTCCTCCAGATAATCGTCATCTGCCGCTGCCAAGGAACCTAACACAGTAAGGCGTCTGCCTATGTCTGGCACCTCGGCAGCCATGGCCGGCAAAATCTGGTGACGGACCCGATTCCGAAAATAATCGCTGCTGTGGTTGGATGGATCTGTTCGATACGGAATTTGGTTAGCTTCACAGTACGCGGCCAAATCGCTCTTCGTCACGGACAACAGTGGTCGAATAAACCGGCCGCTGCGAGCCGCAATGCCTCGTAAGCCCGAGAGACCAGTCCCCCGTAAGATACGCATGACAATGGTCTCAGCCTGGTCATCCGCATGGTGGGCCGTGGCAATGCAACGACAACCATGCTCCGCGGCACATTGTTCCATGAGTTTTAGACGGACGTTGCGCGCCGCTAACTGCTTCGACTGCCCATGTTCTTTGGCGTGGGCTGTGACATCGTAGGTGTGAGCGTGCATCCGGAGGCCCCAGGTCTCGGCGTTGGCCTCAACCAAGCGCTGGTCATCGTCAGCTTCTGCTCGAAAACCGTGGTTTAGATGAAACACATCAATGTTATGCGCATCCCACTGCGAAAAAAGGTGCATCAAAGCCATGGAATCCAAGCCCCCACTGACCGCCACCAAGATTCGCTGGCCACCACGCGTCATTCCGGACTGGGCCATGAAGGTTTTGAAGGCCTGTGTAACCTGCTCCACGGAGCTCCCTCCAATTCTTTTTCTTGCCGAACTTAACGACCCGCTCAACAGTGGGGGCGTTATCCCCAATATTCTGACTCCTCAGTTCAAAAAGAAATCCCGGCAAACTGCCGGGATGAACGTACATGGTAGCGGCGGCTGGATTCGAACCAGCGACTCTACGGGTATGAACCGTATGCTCTTACCAACTGAGCTACGCCGCCGTAACAAAGATTATTATACCCAGCCCCAAAGGGAAAGTCAAGGGGATTCCAGCAAAAAAGAGTACGCTCTTCCGCATAGGAGAGAGCGCACTCTAGGAGTCTTGGTGTTTCTAGAAAAAGGCGTTCTGCAGGATGAATGAGGCAAACACCACAGATACCATGGAAATCAACTTCAACAGAATGTCCAAAGAAGGTCCCGACGTATCCTTGAACGGATCGCCAACGGTATCACCCGTAACGGTGGCTTTGTGAACCTCCGAACCTTTTCCGCCTTCATGGCCTTCCTCAACGTACTTCTTAGCATTGTCCCAAGCACCGCCAGCATTGGCCATAAGGACAGCCAAGGTGAAACCAGATAACAGAGCACCGGTCAGCAGACCCATGACCCCTTCTACACCTAAGAGCAGGCCCACAACAATCGGGCTGGCGATGGCCACGGCGGCTGGCAAGAGCATCTCCTTGAGCGCAGCCTTAGCACAGATATCCACACACGTGGCATAGTCCGGCTTCGCGTTGCCCTCCAAGAGACCTTTTATTTCCCGGAATTGACGCCGAACCTCTTCCACAACCATTTGTGCTGTCCGACCGACAGCAGTCATGGTCAGAGCACTGAAGGCAAATGGGAGCATCGCCCCGAGCATTAAACCGCCCAATACCTTAGGATTGATAATCGACAGATCCAACACCAGATCCATGCCGAGATCAGCGGCGATCAAGCGCACCTGCTCTCGGTAAGCGGCAATTAGTGCCAGGGCCGTTAAGGCCGCCGACCCAATACAAAAGCCTTTACCTGTGGCAGCTGTGGTGTTACCCAACGCGTCGAGAGCATCCGTGCGCTCACGCACGGTCGGATCCTGGTGTGACATTTCGGCGATACCGCCGGCGTTGTCAGCAATCGGACCGTAAGCATCCGTAGCAAGGGTTATGCCAAGGGTACTCAACATTCCCACAGCCGCGAGACCAACACCATAAAGACCGAGGTTAAAGCTGGTCATACCTCCAGTTACCAAGAAGCTTCCCAGAATTGTCAAAACGATGATGATTGTAAACGGAGCGATGGAGAGCATCCCCACAGCCATACCCTGAATAATCACGGTGGCATGTCCCGTACGGGCGCTTTCAGCCACACTGCGTGTTGCTTTATATTGATGGGATGTATAATACTCTGTCGAGATCCCGATGGCCATACCGCCTAAGAGACCGAACAACACGGCAAAATACATACCCACATGTTCCCAACCCAAAAGGGTAATGATCACTACCCAGGAGACTACGGCAATGATGCCGCCGGACACGAAAACGCCTCGGCGCAGTGCTCGAAGCAGGTCACCTTGGTTGGCGTCCTCACCGGTGCGCACAAAGGCCATACCAATGATAGAAGCCAGTACACCCACAGCAGCCATCGTCAGCGGAACCAAAACACCGCGGAGCCCAAAACCTGCTGCCACAGCGAGCGCACAAGACGCCACAATGGAACCCACATACGATTCGTACAAGTCGGCACCCATTCCGGCCACGTCGCCCACGTTGTCGCCTACATTGTCGGCGATAACGGCAGGGTTGCGAGGGTCGTCTTCAGGAATGCCAGCTTCAATCTTACCGACTAAGTCCGCCCCAACGTCTGCACCTTTTGTGTAGATGCCACCGCCCACACGGGCAAACAAAGCCATGGCAGATGCACCCATCCCGAAGTTAAGCATTGTACTGGTGATAATCTGAATGCGCTCAGCTTCGCTGAGAGCTGCGTAATACCAATCAAGAAGAAAATACCAAATACTAAGATCCAGCAAACCTAAACCGACTACCGTTAGACCCATAACTGAACCACCGGCAAAAGCTACACGGAGAGCCAAATTCAAACTGGTCTTGGCTGCCTCGGTCGTCCGGCCGGAACTATAGGTTGCCACGCTCATACCGATAAACCCTGCTAAGCCCGAGAATGCACCCCCAGTAATAAACGCCCAGGGAACGAATACATTCAGATAACCCGTGAAGACGAAGATATACAAGAAAATGAACATAGACACAAAAAAGATCGCTACAGTTTGATACTGGCGGCGCAGATAAGCCCGGGCTCCAACCCGAATGGCCTGTGCGATGGCTTTCATCTCATCAGTGCCTTCACTGTAACGTTTAACCGATTTAGCAAAATATGCAGCAAATACCAGTGCAATGATGGAGCCAATTGGTGCTAAGTAAATTAACGAATCTGCCATGATAACTGACGCTTCCTTTCTCCTTTGGTTTCCTTGGCGACCGTACCTGGACCGTAAATCCCTGATCCATCCATGGGGCTTCTGCCTCCGTTGAATGGGCATGGCGAAAATACGATGCGCCCAAGCACACCGCCCTACAGCAGCAACGTCCTATTTTCATCTCCTTCATGTGAAATGCGAAGCAGCGGAGAATACCAAATCCACCGCCTGATTCTGCATATTCAACGTAGCTCCTCTATTTCCTGCCGTTATTTGTTGCATCTGGAAATATTTCTGCAGAATTTCTTTTGCCAGTAGCTTTTCCCTGTATTTCTGTGCAAACTTCGCGGGATTTTGTGTATAATGAACAGCGACGTGTTACAGCGCCGGTTTCGGTTTTGGGCAGAGAAGAGAAAGGTGGTTGAGCCATGACATACATTCCGTACCTCAAACGAGCTTTTCTGGTGCTGCTCGTGGTGACAGCGGCCCTGATGAGTGCCGTCAGTGTATCCGGGCAAACGATGGACGATAGGCCTTTATACCGGGCGGTTGTTCTGTCCGTAGAAGACGCTCCCGCCGGTGAACTCCACAGTGATTTCCCGACCCAGTATGCTCACTTGGAGATCTTAAATGGACCCTACGAAGGATCCGTTGTTACCAGCGAAACTGTGATTACCGGCAATCCGTATTATGACATGATCCTTGAATCCGGTCAACGAATTCTCGTTCACGCCCAGGTTGAAGGCGAAACGGTTCAGTTCCATCCGGCCGAGTTCGTACGCGACCGGACCGTTTTCTGGCTGGCGGCAGTATTCTTCATCCTGCTAGTGGCCATCGGTGGCATCCAAGGGCTTAAGACCCTGCTCTCTTTAGGGATTATGGGGATTTTGGTTCTCTATGTGATGCTGCCCCTACTCTTGGCGGGTTGGAACCCGCTGGTCGTTACCATTGGGATTACGTCTTTGGGAGCCTTGGTCTTTCTGCTACTGATTGGTGGTGCCAGCCGCAAGACGGCTGCCGCCATTGGCGGTACGATCAGCGGACTTTTGTTCGGAGGCATTTTGGCGACCTTGGCGGGAAGCGCTGCGAATCTAACGGGCTTGTCCAGTGCGGAAGCGCAAATTCTTCAATACTTGGGGCCTGGCATCGACTTTCGCGGCCTGCTGTTTTCCGGGATCATCCTTGGAGCTTTGGGAGCAGCCCTCGACGTCGGTATGTCCATTGCATCATCCATGGATCAGATCCAGCAAGCAAACCCCGATATTTCGACCCAGGCTCTCCTGCAGCGAGGGTTCAATGTGGGGCGTGACGTGCTGGGGACCATGGCCAATACTTTGATCTTGGCCTACGTTGGTTCATCCCTGCCCCTGCTCTTACTGTTTCATTGGCAGGATGCTCGCTGGGGTGACTTACTGCACATGGATCTCATTGCGTCCGAAATGGTTCGCGCCTTGGCCGGCAGCATTGGTTTAGCCTTCGCCGTGCCCGCGACAGCCGTCTTAGCTGCGTGGATGTTCCGTCCTGGTCGACAAACCCGA
>SLOZ01000273.1 GCA_007132255.1 Limnochordia bacterium
CCGAAGTACTCCGAGTGGAATTCCCTTGGCTCCCAAGCGATTCAGGACATAGCCCAACGCATAGATAAGGGCTATAAGCTATTTTTCCGCAATCGAGAGCATGGAATGAAATCATCCAAGCAAAACCTGCTCTGTCTGTGAGCATGTCTACGAGGAATTAACGCCCCGGATCGACAATGGATGTGTCCGAGTTGTGGTGGCTTGCATCATAGAGATAGAAATGCCGCGGTAAATATACACAGAGTTGGGGCGTCAACTCTTGGGGTAGAAACTGTAAGACCTGCATCAGCAGGCTAGTTTTGTTCGATACCAGAATCTCCTGGCTTTCGCCATGGGGAGTATGTCAAAATAAATAGTGGCGATTATAGTGGCGATTCTAGTTGACATCGCTGCTCGCAGGCATTACACTGTTATTGTGAGTTATGTTACATTGTCTCGACAGATACGGAAGAGAAAGCGAGGTGTTCCTGGTGATTCGGAAATTTCGAGCTGTACAGCCAACCAGCCAAGACAATTTCATAGTTTCCATGTATCACCAGGGGTACGACCGTTTTTGAGTTCGGTTTTCCGTGATCTGCATAGAATGCAGGTAGGGGACGTTATCAAAAGCTGCGGTTTTACCGCAGCTTTTTGCGCGCCTAGATCACGATATTGAGCGCTGTGAACGCTTTTGCTGCAGGCTTAGGCACAGAATAAGCCGGCGGCGAAATTGGCAAAGAGAGCTGACCTTGGTGTTGGCTCTCTTTTTCTCTGCCTTGAAATGATGATCAACTCACAAGAACAAAAAAATTCATAATTATGCGAAGGGGGTGAATAATCATGGATCAAATGACACAACTACTGGCCCAACAGCGTTACGAAGAGCTTCGTGCCGAAAGTGAACGCCAGAGAATCGCAGCACATTGCATTGACAAAAGCGCTCGGCGTCGCAGCTGGACGTGGCCGAAGTTTTCCCGCCGCTATTTGCAGAAATGGGCGTAGCAGTTTGGATTCGAGAAAGGTCGAACGACAACAAACCGACACCAAAAAAGAGAGGATGAACAGAATGCACCTACTACAGTCTGAAACGGAAATGCTGGCCAAATACCATCAGGACGAGCTGCACAAAGACGCTGCTGCGTTTCAACGCAGCCAGCTATGCAATCGACCGCCAAATACAGCCATCGAGCTGTCTATAGCAGCTTGGAAGCTTCGAATTTGGCGACCTGCGCAAGTGGGGAGGTGAAATCGTATGATGAACCATGATCTGGATGCCCAATTGGCACGGCTGCATCAACAGGAAATACTTGAAACGAGGGAACAAGAGCGTCAGTTCCGTACTGTGAATCAACAGAAAGACCAACATCGTTGGCCGCAGTGGTTTCAGCAACTGCGGAATCTTGTGCGCAGGCCGGCGTAAAGACCTGGCACTGTAAAGACTGAGCAGCACGATTGAATAACATAGTCGAGGAGGAAAACAAATGATCATGCAGGGCACATGGAAGGGAACTCGTAAGTTCATCTGGGCAGGTAAACGCAGGAAGTTTTGCAGTACATCGTTCCCCGAGGGCCTGCCTTGAGACGATCCTGATGGCTTTTACGGGCAAACACTGGCAGGAATACGGCTCTCTACGGCGAATACAACTGCTCACGATCAAGTTGGGGGGTTGTTTCATCGATGGACACCAGACAGGCAACACGCATAGGACTTTTGGCTGCATTAACAACGGTGGCCACCATGATCATCCATGTTCCGGTTCCAGGAGTGCACGGTTTCGTTAATTTTGGTGACAGTGTCATCATTTTGGCAGCGCTTCTTTTTGGACCGACAGTGGGGTTTTTGGCAGGAGGTATTGGCTCTGGGTTGGCCGATGTCTTACTGGGGTATCCGCATTGGGCCCTGCTAACCTTCTTTATCAAGGGGTTAGAGGGCTATATTGCTGGTCGGTTCAGGAATCGTCCGCTTTTGGCGGGTGTTTTGGCTGCCCTGTGGATGGTGTTCGGCTACTTTGTAGCGGCAGGCTTCATGTACGGCTGGCCCGTGGCGGCCAGCGCCATACCCGGTGATAGTCTGCAGGGAGGAGTCAGTATCATCATTGCACTGCTTTTATACAGGGCATTGAAACGTCTTGTGGGTGTTGAAACGTGACCCAAGAAAGAAACGTCCCGCGGCCAGGTTCAAGGCGACGGGACGTTTCTTTAACTGTGTCAACGTCGTTTCATCTAGGCATGACTCACGTCTGTTGCTTGTCCCTGCTCAAGATGAACCATGCAGTTGTGAACAGACACATCCAGGGGTTTACCCTGCTCGTGACCGATATGACACGCATCTCGGCTGACCGAAACACGTAATCGCCGGCCTCTAAATACTAGTTTGAACGAATAGCCTTCCCAGGCCGTCGGCAAGAAGGGCTGTAGGTGCAGCGTATCATCGTGGATTCGCAGGCCTCCAAAGCCATAGACAATGGACATCCAGGAGCCAGCCATACTCGTAATATGGAGGCCATCTTCGGTGTCATTGTTGTAGTTATCGAGGTCGAGGCGAGCCGTTCGCAGATACAGTTCATAGGCCTTGCTCTCCAGGCCCAGTTCACCGGCGAGAATGGAATGTACACATGGTGAGAGACTGGACTCATGGACGGTACGCGGTTCGTAGAATTCAAAGTTTCGACGCTTGGTTTCTAGATCGAATTCATGGTTCAAAAAGAACAGTCCCTGCAGAACGTCAGCTTGTTTGATAAACACCGAACGCAAAATCCGATCCCAAGACCAGTTTTGGTTCAGTGGGCGCTCCTCCGCAGGCAGATCGTCCACAGTTAACTGTTCCTTATCCATAAACCCATCCTGCTGTGCAAAGACACCGAATTCTTCGATAACTGGTAGGTACATCTTGTCCTTAATCGTGGCCCAATCCTGCCGTTCTTCCGCGGTCAAACCTCGAGTCGTTTCAATATCTTTGAGACGCTGAGGATGATGGCGTTCGAGGTAACGCCGAACGTCCAATGTGTAACGGAGATTCCAGGCAGCCATGGTATTGGTGTACCAATTATTGTTGATGTTGTTCTCGTATTCATTAGGGCCGGTAACACCTAGAATCATGTAGACATCCTTTCGCGGCTGGTAATGAGCGCGATCGGCCCAATAGCGACTGGTTTCCAATAGAACATCATAACCGTACTCCGCCAGATACTCTTCGTCGCCCGTGTAGCGGACATAATTGAAGATCGCATAGCTAATGGCTGCGTTGCGATGAATCTCTTCAAAGGTAATTTCCCATTCGTTGTGAGACTCCTCACCATTCATGGTGACCATAGGGTAGAGCGCACCGCGACAACCCAGTTTTGCTGCGTTTTCGATGGCTTTCTCCAGATGATTGTGGCGATAAATGAGCAGATTGCGTGCTATACTGGAATCCATGGTACTGAGGTAAAAAGGAAGGCAATAAGCTTCCGTATCCCAATAGGTGCTCCCACCATACTTTTCTCCGGTAAATCCTTTGGGCCCGATGTTTAAACGAGGATCATCGCCCGTGTAAGTCTGGTGGAGCTGGAATATGTTAAACCGTACACCCTGCTGCGCTTCAGCATCGCCCATGATGGCCACGTCACCATCAGCCCAAATCCGCTCCCAGGCATTGGTGTGTTCATCCAAGAGCATGTCCCAACCAAGGTCCTTGGCCTCCCGAACTCGTTTTTCGGCAGCGGAATCAAGCTCCTCAATGGCCCAGTCGCGGCTGGTGGTGACGGCCACAAATTTAGTGAGCTGCAGACTTTGTCCTTGTCCCACGCGGCTGCTGACCGTGTTTTCGACGTGCTTATCGTGTTCCCTGTGCGTAATGCTCGGATTGTCCACTCCTGTAACGGACCAGTTCATGGCCGTGGTAACAAAAAATTCGGTCTTTTTCGTTTTCATTGTCAGTGTACTTACATCGACTGTACAGCTCTGGTTCACGAGTTCCCAGAATTTCTCGCCGTAATTGGCGTCCTCATTGGCGACGTCTCCATCCAAATAGGGAGTCAGCTCGATGTCAGCAGCCTGATCCAGTGGCCTGATTGCATAGCGGATTGCTGCTACTTCCCGACGTTTGCGGCTGAGAAATCGCGTCGTCTCTACCGAGAAGCGATGTCCCGTTTCGTCCGCCACGGTGAACGTCCGAGTCAAAAGGCTTCGCCTCATGTCCAACGTTCTGCGAAACGACAGCACTTGCCAGTGGGCCAAATCCACACCGCGTCCGTCAATATTCACACGGATGCCAATAAAGTTCGGCGCATTCAGGACTTTCGCGAAATATTCCGGATAGCCAATTTTCCACCAGCCAACACGAGTTTTGTCTGGGTAGTAGATGCCGGCGATATACGTTCCTTGGAGACTATCGCCGCTGAACTCTTCTTCGAAGTTGCCACGCATCCCCATATGCCCGTTGCCGAGACTCATGAGGCTTTCCGCTAATCGATTGTCCTGGGGCTGAAGAGATTCCTCTGTGATGAGCCAGGGGTCGACGCTGCAGGTTCGTTTCATAGTCATTCCTCCCTAAAAAAAGCCAAATTGCATCGTTCGTCGCAGTGATCAGAGCACGCTGATCCTAGAACTGTTCGTGTCTGGAGTGTTCCTCATCGCGTTTTCTGGGCCAGTTCTGACCAGCTGATGGAGGCTAAGCCAGGGATGACCCAATGGGCTTTGTTGAGGATCGTCGCGTCACCAACTCCGATTGTAAACATGCCGGCTCGGAGCCCGGCCTCAATACCAGCTTCTGCATCTTCGAAAACGGCACAATTTTCCGGTGGCACGTCCATTTCGGAAGCACCAAGCAAAAACACTTCCGGATCTGGTTTGGCCTTGGAAACCTTAGTCCCGTCGATGACCGCATCAAAGGCATCTTCCAAACCAATGCGGCGAAGAATGCGTACGGCGTTTTTGCTTGCCGAACCTAGCGCGAACGGAATTTGGTTGGCGCGCAGCTCGTCCAAAAACCGTTCAGCCCCGGGCAGAAGTTCACTGTGATCCATTTCATCAATGTACTCTACATACCATTGGTTCTTGCGCGCGGCTGCCCTTTCCATCTCTTCTGGGGACAGAGAAACGCCACCAATCTCTAACAGAATTTCCAAAGATCGGACACGGCTGACACCCTTGAGGCGTTCATTGTCCTGTTCTGTAAATGAGAATCCTAGTTCAGAGGCCAAACGACGCCATGCCAAAAAATGGTATTTTGCCGTATCTACAATGACTCCATCGAGATCGAAAATACATGCCCTTATGGTGTGTTCCATAACAAAACTCCTTTCTGCCGCCGATAAACGCAGCGTGACGAGGGGCTGGCCAGGCTCTGTAAGGAGTCTGACGAGCCTGTCGGGTGAATCCGAACACCAACAGGAATGCGGTAGACATGCCCTTAGAGCTGATAATTGTTTCATAACTTCGTTTTTGACCAAGGAAGTCCTTTATTGTCCTTTATTGTGTGAAAGACCGGACTTAGGTTTAGGTTTTTCTCAGGGTTTGACTGTGATATAATGATACAAGGTTTTGAAGGGATGGATGTGGCATGCGGGCTCTCCTGCCAGCTATGATTGTCAACCGCGTTCAAGATATCGATCTTGACGGGCTCTATTGCGATGGCGTTCGTGGCCTGCTCATCGACTTGGACAACACCTTGGTGGCTTGGGACCGTTCGTGCATTGGTCACGAGGTGGCTGACTGGCTAGAGCAGGCACAGGCACGGGGATTTTCTGTGTGTTTTGTGTCCAATGGGATGCCAGAGCGCGTGGCTAGATTTAGTGCAGAGATGAATATACCAGCCGTTGGAAGGGCGATTAAACCTCGTAAAACGCCCTTTCGCCGGGCTTTGAAACTATTGGGATTGACGGTCGATGAATGCGCTGTTATCGGAGATCAGCTATTTACAGATATTCTTGGAGGCAACCGGATGGGCATGTTCACAATTTTGATCAATCCTCTGAGTGATAAAGAACTGGGAAGTACGCGTATGGTACGCCGTTTGGAACGACGCGTGCTCAAACGATTGGTGCGACAAGGCCTGCTTTCGGAAGCCAGCCTCGAGCATCGCTTGAAGGGAAGGAATGGGCGATGACTAAGCAATGTCAAGGATGTGGTGCACCGCTGCATGACCGAACCCCGGGAACACCTGGTTACTTGCCGGCCCATGTCTTGGCTAAGGACAGCGCTGTGATTTGTCAACGCTGTTATCGAATCCGACACTATGGGCAGGATGAGATGGGTCCCGTAACTGCAGAACGAGCTTCCAAAGCAGTTTTAGATGCTGTTTCCTGGGCTGAAGGGGTTATTATGGTGGTAGATATCATGGACTTTGAAGGATCTCTCAGTTGGGATCTGATTCGGTCCTGCGGCTCGAAGACGTTAATTGCAGCGGTTAACAAGTGTGATCTACTTCCGAGAAAGGTGGCGGATCTAGAGGCCGTTACGTGGGTACGGAAACGTTTTACAGATTTGGGCGTACCTGCTACAGTGGCGTTGATCAGTGCTGCGTCAGGAACAAGGGTTTCAGACCTAGTGAACTATTGCGAGCTTTTGGGGCACCAGCGATGGTTAATTGCAGGGGCGTCCAACACAGGAAAGTCGACGTTGGTCAATGCGCTTTTGAAGGAAGAGGACCAAGTCCATTCGGCCACGGTATCACGGTTTCCGGGAACTACGCAGGAGACTGTTGCATGGAGCCATCGGCGGATCGGGGAGTTTAAGGATTCGCCTGGTTTGGTCCCTCCAGGACGCCTCAGTGATCTGCTGCCCCAATCCGCTGCTGCGCTGCTGATTCCGGCAAGGGCTCTCCAGGGGAAGGTGTACTCCTTCTCGAAGGATGCAGCTATGGCAATTCAGGGCTGCGCGGCAGTGGTGTCCATGGATGGGTCCGACGATGCCGTGGCCGTTGGATTCACTGCGTCTGATGTTGCTTGGCAGCGAGCGAACTCCACAAAACTCGATCATTGGTTGGCCAGCGACAGCTTGTCGGGTGACGAGTTTGACTCGGTGACGGTTTCGCTGGATGTGGGTCAAGAACTGGTAATCCATGGTCTTGGTTCGGTGGCTATGCGCAGACGGCGTACGAAGTTGATTCTTCATAAACCCAAGGGCGTCAAGTTCACCGTCCGGCCGAACTTGATCGGCGGTAAGCACCATAATTGAGGATCATCAACGAACTGTAAGGGCGGTGGCGGCATCGGCATATCATAACCACTGGCGGGCGTGAAGCCATCTGGGAAGGGCGTTGTGGCATGGCGGAGCAGAGCTTGCTCTGCTGGCTGGGATAGCATTATGGGCATGCTCCCACTCGATTTGGAATTCTGGACGATCGGCTTGAAAGAGCAGGAATATGCTATGTAAGCGAGGAATGTCCAAAGACAATGGACCAATGCAAAGGAGCGTGGAAATGTGGCAATTCTTGATCGTATTCGGCAGAACATGTCCGAACAAGAACTGGATTGTTTCGTGATTGCTTCACCAGTGAACCGTCGCTACGTAACGGGCTTTACCGGATCAGCAGGTGTAGTTTGGATTACGGCCACGAAGCAGATCTTAATTGTAGACTTCCGCTATACTGAGCAGGCTCAAGAGCAGGCACCGGCGTGGGATGTTATTACCCATGATGGTTTAGAAGAACAATTGAAACAGCTCATAGCTGATCAGAATGTTCGAAGTCTAGGCATTGAAGGCGAACATGTGACGGTGGCCCAGTGGCAGAAATGGCAGGACGCGTTTGGCCTGGAATTGACCCCCATTAAGGGGTGGGTCGAGGATCTGCGGCTTGTTAAGGCACCTTGGGAGTTAGATAATATTCGTCGAGCAGCGGAAATTGCTGATCACGCTTTCGCGCAGATTTTGCCGCAGATTCAATCTGGTGTTAAAGAAAAGGATATCGCTCTGGAACTGGAGTTTACCATGCGCAAAGCCGGTGCCACCGTTGTGTCCTTTGATCCGATTGTAGCTTCGGGACCGCGCGGTGCTCTGCCCCATGCTCGACCCGGGAACCGCGTGTTACAGCATGGCGATTTTGTGGTGTTGGATTTTGGATGTGTATACAACGGATATTGTTCTGATATGACGCGCACCATTGTCGTTGGCGAGCCCACCGAGAAACATCTGCTGATCTATGATCTGGTACTCAAAGCTCAACAGACGTCCTTGGCTGAGGTTCAACCCGGTGCCACAGGGATTGAAGTAGACAAAATCGCTCGCGATATTATCGAAGATGGTGGCTATGGTCGTTATTTTGGCCATGGGTTAGGACATGGTGTAGGTCTCGAGGTCCACGAAGAGCCCCGGTTGAGTAAACTCGGGCAAACAAAACTGCAGCCGGGTATGGTTGTGACCGTGGAGCCAGGAATCTACCTTCCTGGTTGGGGCGGTGTTCGTATCGAGGATTTGGTGGTTGTGACGGACGACGGCAGTGAATGTTTGTCGTCATCGTTCAAAGAGTTATACATGGCTGATTGATGCCATAGGGTAGTACCGGTTTTCTAGACAAATTCCTCGTTGTAGGCAGTCTGGCAGTCGAAACATTGTTGGAAATTGAATGTGAAAGAAGGGTCAACCCATGATATCAGTGAACGATCTTCGCACTGGTTTAACGATCGAATTGGATGGCGACATTTACTCGGTTGTGGATTTTCTCCACGTTAAGCCTGGTAAGGGAGCCGCATTCGTTCGTACCAAGTTGAAAAACATTCGCAGTGGATCTACCCAGGAGAAAACGTTTCGCGCTGGTGAAAAGGTGGCTCGGGCACATATCGAGACCAAACAAATGCAGTACTTATATACTTCAAATGATGAGTATTTCTTCATGGATGTAAACACGTATGATCAAATTTCGCTGCGTAAGGAAGATTTGGGAGATGCACCAAAGTTCCTGTTGGAGAACATGACCATCGGGATTCAGTTCTATCAAACGGAAGCCGTAGGCGTTGATCTGCCCACCACTGTCAATTTGCGTGTGGCCGAAACTGAACCAGGTTTCCGTGGTGATACGGCTCAAGGCGCAACAAAGCAGGCTGTGCTTGAGACGGGAATCACGGTTAATGTTCCGCTCTTCATTGAACAGGACGAGATTTTGAAGATTGATACCCGCACGGGCGAATACCTCTCTAGAGCCAACTGATCGTGCCTGCGGAAGCGTTCTGGGTGGACGCCTCCCTAAGCTTGAGCGGTATCGTATCGATTATCCACTGGTGCCAAAGAGAAGGCTGGCAGCAGCTTGGGTTCGGTTACTGTGGGGGCGATGGACTGCATGAAACGAGCTTGACTGCAAAGAAAA
>SLOZ01000120.1 GCA_007132255.1 Limnochordia bacterium
TGCCGACCAGGAATTCACGCCAGGGATGATCTACACGGTGTACTTGGCAGGTATGGCGTTTAGTACCGACGCCGAAGAAGCAGGTGTTCACGTTGAAGTGTTTGCTGATTCACCAGACTTAAGAGATCGCTTCAGAGAAGGCACCTACTTCGACGACCCCATGACTGGAGAGCCTCGAGTCCAGGATGGAGACTACACGGCATCGGTTAGAGTGATTCAACTATCGCCGAATGCTGAAAATGTCTCCGTGGAATTGCACCCAACGGCGGAGTATCTAGAGCCCATTACCCACGAGGAATGGACCGAACTTCAGTACTTGGATCGCACAGATTTCTACGACGTGGAGTCCGCGCAAGTGGAGGCCCATGTCACTGTTAATGGAATTACAATTCAGGAAACGTTCACGATGGAGCCCGGGAGGCACTACACCATTGCCCTTACTGGTTTAGTGGTTCCGGAGGATCTGGAACAGCGAGCCGAGGAGGACGATGAGGGCTTTTGGGGATGGGTGCAGAATCTGTTTACAGATGACGCCTCAACCGACGAATATCGGTTCCAAGTTCGGGTTTATCAAGATGAGTTGAGGCCTCTGGATGAAAACGAAATGCGGATTCGTGTTGTCCATGCCTCACCGGGCACGGACGCGGTCGATCTAGCCTTTGCTGGCGAAGATGATACGTTGACCAGCGGAACCAGTTATGGAGAACAGAGTTCCTATGCGACCACCGATCAGGCCGGTGAACTCGAACTTCGGATTGCTGGGTCGGTCATTAGTATGCAAGACATGCTCGCTGATGCCGATATCGAATTCACGGCCGGACGAATTTACACGGTGTATCTAGCTGGTACGGCATTCCAAACCGATACCGATGAAGCAGGCATTCACGTTGAAGTGGTCGCCGATGAACCGGATGAGAGAGAGCGCGTTCCGGGAACTACACCCGTAGGCGAACCCATTGCTGGAGAGCCCCGAGCTTGGGATGAAGACTCTACAGCATCGGTTCGAGTTATTCATCTGGCGCCGAACGCTGAACATGTCTCCGTGGGATTGGCTCCAACATCCGGAGATATGGAGCCCTTGACCGTGGACGAGTGGAGCGAACTTCAGTATTTGGATCGTACAGACTTTCAAGAAGTGGCTTCCACGGAAGTGGATGTTCATGTCACTGTTGATGGAATGACCGTTCAAGAAACGGTTACGTTGAATCCCAACATGTACTACACCATTGCCCTTACTGGCGTTGTGGTTCCAGAGGACATGGAACAACGGGCCGAAGAGGATGACGAGGGATTCTTTGGATGGTTGGAGGACCTACTAACTGGTGAAGACCAACAAGACCGTTACCAGTTCCAGGTGCGGATTTATGAGGACGATTTGGCAACACTAGACGAGAACGATATGCGGATTCGTGTTGTCCATGCCTCACCAGGTACGGACTCCGTAAGCCTAGCCTTCGCTGGCGAAGAAGATTCGTTGGTCAGCGGAATCCGCTATGGCGAAGCAAGTTCCTACGTGACCACAGATCAGACCGGCGAACTCGAGATGCGGATTGGTGGCTCGTCCATTAGCATGCAGGACATGCTCGCTGATGCCGACACCGAGTTCACGGCCGGGCGAATTTACACGGTGTATTTAGCTGGTACGGCGTTCCAAAGCGATACCGACGAAGCCGGTATTCGCGCTGAAGTGGTCGCCGATGAACCAGATGAGAGGGAGCGCGCTAGAGAAGCCGCACCCGCAGACGAATCTAATGGCGTAGCGACCCAAGACCGGGATGACGACTCAGAGGACCGGGATGACGACTTCACATTTGTCCGAGTCATTCAGCTGTCACCCAACGCTGAAAATGTCTCGGTTGAACTGCACCCGACGTCCGAGAATCGGGAGCCCATGATCCAAGAGGAGTGGAACGAACTTCAGTATTTGGACCGCACCGATTTTCAGCAAGTGCGTTCCACGGAGGTTGAGGTCCACGTTAAGGTTGATGGAATGACCATTCAAGAAACCGTTACGTTGGATCCCCAGATATACTACACCATTGCTCTTACTGGCGTCGTGGTTCCAGAAGACATGGAACAGCGGGCCGAAGAGAATGAGGAGGGATTCTTTGGATGGCTGGAGGACTTGCTGACGGGTGACGAGCACGGAGACCAGTACCAGTTCCAGGTACGGATCTATGAAGATGATTTGGCAGCTCTAGACGAGAACGAAATGCGGATTCGTGTTGTCCATGCTTCACCGGGTACAGACTCGGTGAGCCTGGCCTTCGCTGGCGAGGAAGATCCGCTGATCAGTGGTATCGGCTATGGGGAAGACAGTGCCTATGTGACCACTGATCAGACCGGTGAACTTCAACTTCGAATTGGTGGCTCGTCCATTCCCATGCAGGACATGCTCGCTGATGCCGAAGTGGACATCGCGGCGGGACAAATCTACACGGTGTATCTGGCTGGGATGGCGTTCCAAACCGACAGCGATGAAGCAGGCATTCAGGTTACAGTGGTTGCGGATGGACCAGATCCAATGGAGAGCGTTAGAGAAACCGCGGCTTTAGGCGAACCCAGTGTTGAAGAGCCTCAAGCACGGGACGAAGACTTCATTGCATCGGTTCGAGTCATTCATTTGTCGCCGAACGCTGGAAGTGTCTCGGTGGAATTGCAGCCAACGTCCGAGGATCGGGATTCCATCACCAGCGAGGAATGGAATGAGCTTCAATACTTGGACCGCACTGAATTTCACGAAGTGAGCTCCATGGAAGTGGAGGTTCAGGTCACTGTTGGTGGAATGACCATTCAAGAAACCGTTACGTTGGAGCCTTATATGCATTACACCATTGCCCTTGCTGGCGTCGTGGTTCCAGAGGACATGGAACAGCGGGCCGACGAGGACGATGAGGGATTCTTTGAATGGCTGCAGGACTTGGTCACAGGTGACGAGCAAACCAATCGCTACCAGTTCCAGGTTCGGATTTATCAAGATGAATTGACAGCTCTTGATGAGAACGAAATGCGGATTCGTCTTGTTCACGTTTCACCAGGTACGGACTCTGTAAGCCTAGCCTTTGCTGGCGAAGATGATTCGTTGATCAGCGGAATCGGCTATGGGGAAGACAGTGCCTATGTGACCACCGATCAAACTGGCGAACTCGAACTTCGGATTGCTGGCTTGTCCATACCGATGCAGGACATGCTCGGTGATGCTGACACCGAGTTCACGGCCGGACGAATCTATACGGTGTATCTGGCTGGCGCGGCCTTTCAAAGCGACGGTGATCAAACGGGTGTTCAGGTTAAAGTGGTTGCCGATGCACCAGATCCAATGGAGGGTGTCAGAGAAACTACACCTTCAGACGAACCCAGTGCTGAAGAACAACCCATAGCTGAAGGGCCGCAGCCACGAGATGAAGATTACACCGCATCGGTTCGAATCATTCAGCTATCGCCGAACGCTGAACGTGTCTCCGTGGAGCTGCAACCGACATCCGAGGATAGGGATCGGATCACCCAAGAAGCGTGGAGCGAACTGCAGTACTTGGATCGCACCGATTTCTACCATGTGGAGTCCGCGCAAGTGGAAGTCCATGTCACAGTTGAAGGAATTACAATTCAGGAAACATTCACTATGGATCCCAGAAAGCATTACACCATTGCCCTCACGGGCCTAGTGGTTCCGGAAGAACTGGAGCAGCGGGCTGATGACAACGATGGGGGATTCTGGGGATGGATACGTGACCTGTTTACAGGTGACGAACCAACCGATGAGTATCGGTTCCAGGTTCGGGTGTATGAAGATGATTTGAGTTCCTTGAATGAGAACGAGATGCGGATTCGTGTTGTTCACGCCTCGCCTGGTACCGAAGACGTGGATCTAGCCTTTGCTGGCGAAGATGATACGTTGATCAGCGGGGTTGGCTATGGCGAAGATAGCTCCTATGTGACCACTGACCAGGTTGGTGAACTGGAACTTCGAATTGCCGGCTCGTCCATTAGTATGCAGGATATGCTCGCCGATGCCGACATCGAATTCACGCAGGGGCAAATCTATACGGTATATCTGGCTGGTACAGCGTTCCAAAGCGAAACCGATGACGAAGGTGTTCATGTGGAAGTGATTGCCGATGGACCAGATCCAATGGAGGGTGACAACCTCTGATAAAGGTATGGATATAAGGAACCCAGATGAGCCGTATTCCAGCAAACCCGTAATGGCAGATGCTGCAGGAAATAGCAGCAGCAAAGCACAATGACAACCAAGATATGCTGAACGCGCAAACGAGCGGCGCCCGCGATGGGCGCCGCTCGTTTGGCCATGGCCGTTTGGACGATCGGGCTACTTCGTCAGCTTGTCCATGACCGACATGATTTCTTCGATCTTCTCCCGCTGCTCGCCTTTTTCGAAAGCCTCAACGACACAGTGGCCCAAATGCTCCTGGAGGATCTCGGAGTTTACTCGCCTGAGAATGGCTTGGGTTGCCATGATTTGGTTGGAGATATCGATACAATAGCGATCCTCCTCCACCATTTTCACAAGTCCATCCATTTGGCCACGGGCGGTTTTTAAAAGGCGAAGTGTCTTCTGCTTATCAGCTTCCATCGGAATCATCCCTCCAAGAACGTCGAATGGTGATAACACAATGTTTTGCCCAAGAAAGAAGTCACAAGCCCGAGTCTACAGACATCGGGCCTATGCCTGGTGACGCAAGCTTACAAAATCCCAAAGAGGCCTTTCTTCTCACTGAGCGCGCCTGGCTCATAACCAGCTTCTTTGACAGCGTTTCTCAAGGCGTCGTCGGAAGCGTCGCCGGTCACCGTGATAACCGCCTGGCTCTTCTTGTGGCTCACCACGGCTTCGACACCTGGAAGCGCATTGAGTGCTTGGGAAACCTTTCCTTCGCAGTGACTACAGGACATACCGTTGATTTCCAGAACTTTTTTCATGATTCGTTCCTCCTTGTGGTTGACGATGACACTAGACTGTAGATCAAAACCAACGTGGGATCGACCACAGTCATCGCTAGTTTACAGCCTTCGCTGCGGTTCGCGGTTTAAACCAACGCAGACGCAGGGCATTGCTGACTACGAACAACGAACTGAGACTCATGGCCGCCGCTCCATACATCGGTGTCAGCCGCCACCCGAGGGCTAGATAGAATACCCCGGCGGCCAACGGAATTCCGATAACATTGTAGAAAAAGGCCCAAAACAGGTTTCCTTTGATGTTTTGAATGGTAGCTTTCGACAGTTCCACTGCTGTGGTAGCATCTAGAAGGTCATTTTTCATCAATACGATATCGGCCGAATCGATGGCGATATCTGTTCCGGCACCAATCGCCACACCCACATCTGCTCGGGCCAAGGCCGGCGCATCGTTGATGCCGTCACCGATCATCGCTACACGCTGCCCTGAGTCCTGAATCCGGCGAATCTCTCGCTCCTTATCCTGCGGAAGCACTTCCGCAACCACTCGGTCGATGTTCAACTCCCGACGGATAGCCTCTGCTGTCCGCTGGTTATCTCCGGTTAGCATCACTACATTGATCCCGAGAGACTTGAACCCTTCGATGGCCTGTTTCGACGTAGGCTTCACAACGTCAGCCACAGCAATCATTCCGAGTATTTCGTTGTCCTCAGCAAAATAGAGTGGTGTTTTGCCTTCATTGGCCAGTTGGTCGGATAGTTCTTCGAAGGCTTCCCAGTTAGTCTCTTTTTCTTTCATCAGACCCAGATTCCCTGCCACATATTGCCTGCCTTCCACAGCGGCCGTGATGCCCTTACCAGAGATGGAATCAAAGTGCTCCAACTTAAGCAACTGCAGGCCATCCTTTGCGGCTCTCTGAACAATGGCGTCAGCCAACGGATGCTCCGAGGGCTTCTCCATAGTGGCGGCTAGACGCAGCAGATCTTCTTCCGAGATACGTCCGTTGGTGTGAATGTCAGTCACCACAGGTTTTCCTTCCGTAATGGTGCCGGTCTTGTCCAATACCACAGTATCTACAGCGTGTAGAATCTCTAATGCTTCTGCTGACTTGATCAAGATGCCGTTCTGTGCCCCTTGACCGGTTCCCACCATAATCGACACAGGGGTCGCTAATCCCAAGGCACATGGGCATGAGATGACCAGCACCGTAATACCCATGGATAGTGCGAACACAAAGGGTTGCCCCAGAACCAGCCAGACGGCGGTAGTCGTCAGCGCAATGGCAATCACCGTGGGGACGAACACTGCACTGATACGGTCAGCCAATTGAGCGATAGGCGCTTTCGTGGCATTAGCATCCTCTACCAATTGGATGATCTGTGCTAGTGTGGTGTCATCGCCAACCTTTTCAGCCCGGAATTTGAAATAGCCGGTCTTATTGATGGTGGCAGCAATGACCTTATCTCCGGTCTCCTTAGCGACAGGAATGCTTTCGCCTGTCAGCGCTGATTGGTCCACCGACGACGTTCCTTCAACAATAATCCCATCCACCGGCACGCTTTGGCCCGGCTTTACGATTAATACATCTCCCACAACAACATCCTCAATGGGAATGGTCAGCTCTTGACCGCCGCGTTCCACAGTCGCTGTCTTAGGGGCCAAATCCATGAGCTTCTCAATAGCTTCCGAGGTCTTGCCTTTCGATTTGGCCTCCAAATACTTCCCCACAGTGATGAGCGTCAGGACCGTGGCCGCAACCTCAAAGTAAAGATCATGCAGGTACGTATGGACGATCGCCATGTTTCCTGTGCCGAGTCCGTAGCTCATCATATAGATGGCAAAAACACCGTATACGAAGGCAGCAAAGGTCCCGATCGCCACTAACGAATCCATATTGGGTGAACGCTTCCAAAGAGTCTTGGCACCAACCTCGTAGTACTTACGATTGACAAACATGATGGGCAGCGTCAACAACATCTGCGTGAAGGCAAAGGCGATACCATGCTGCGGCCCCTCCATCCAGTGGGGAATGGGCATGCCTACCATGTGACCCATGGAAATATACATGAGCGGGATGATGAACAGAATCGATACCCGGAGTCGGAATCGCATTTGCTTTAGTTCTTGCTCCACCGGACTCTCTTGGTTGGTTTTGGCCTTAGCTGTATCCTTTGCGCCACGTCTGGATTGAATGGATGCACCATAGCCGGCATCCTCCACAGCTCGGATAACAGCGTTCGGATCCTGGTCACTTAAGTCCACGGTTAGCGTATGGGTCAACAAATTGACATTGACACCACCGACACCGGACAGCTTTTTGACGGACTTCTCAACCGCCGCTGAACAGGCCGAACATGTCATGCCCGTTACATCGAATCTCTGAGCCTTACTGGCTGCGGCGGACGGTGTTGTGCTTTGGTCAGGGCTCGGTTCGGCAGTTGCCAAGTCTTCGGCTCCCGGCTGCTGCTCGTAGTCCGACGGAATTTTGCGAGCGTTCTGTGACATAAAACCACTCCCGTTATCAGTCTAGTTATCAGTTTGTTTATCAGTTTAGTTATCAGGCTAGGTTCATGACCAGTTTTTAGTGAATCCACAAACCCTTGATACTTCTTACGGTTCCTTTTGGTGCAGTCATCGATTCCCATTATCTTCCATGAACCAGGTATGTGGGAATGAATGGAAACCCATGGGAATTCAAACCGTCTGTGGAGAGCAGCAAACAGCTCTATTACCGCACCCCTAGGGGGGTGGCTGAATACAACTTAAGCATACCCCAATGGGGTTTATCTGTCAAGGCTAGAATACGGCCTAGATTGGATTCGCAGGAAGACTAGCAGATTGCCAGAGGCCTTTCGGATGGACTTGACCACAAACCCAAACGCTAAACGCTGAGCCTGAATTGGCCGATGCTCTCGGCGGAGGCGCGCAGAGCCCACCTACAAGGGTTCTTACACCCTAGAGGTGGGCTCTGCGAGTAGATCAATTGCCTATATGAAGCACGTGACCAGCGTACGCCTCCTGAGCATCGTATGACGATCTAGGAGAGACACAGCCTGCTCTAGATCTCCGGAATAACGATGGAGACTTCCTTGCCCGATTGCGCCGAACGCAAAATCCCGTCAATGATCGCTTGATTGCGGACAATCTGCTCGCCGGGGATAGGAGCGGTCCCGCCATCTCTGACATTCAAGACAAAGTCCCGCACCTTTTCCGTGAATAGCACCAATCCATGGGGTTTGATCGGAATCGGACTCTCTGTTTGGTGCCCTTCAAGGTCATGGTAAATGGTGATGGAGCCAACGCTGCCATCCCAAGCGCCTCCCCAGTTGCCGGTGCTGGCCGGAGTGCACTTCAAGCCAGCGTCTGTTCCGAGAAAGAACGTGGACCCCATGGAATCCATGTGCATGGCCCATGATATCTTGAAGTACAGGACCATGTCGTTTTCTAGGCGAATGAAGGCTGTTCCAAAATCTTCGACGCCAAAGTCGGCTGGATCCCAGTTGCCGCCATATTTCTTGGATTTACCAAAGTAGTCGGAGGAATGAGCCGTAACTGACAAGGGTTTGGGATAGCCCAAGGCATTAAGCGCCATGTCCAAAGAATAACAGCCGATATCGGCAATAGCTCCGAAGCCTGCTTCATCTTTCTTGATAAAGGAACCACCAGGGATACCGCGGCGACGACCGCCACCGGTCTCAACGTAGTAGATCTTACCCAGCATTCCGGACTGGACAAGGTCGCGGATGGTCTGCATATTGGGATCATAGCGGGGTTGAAAGCCGATGGACAGGAGCCGCTTCGCTTTCTTGGCAGCCTTGGCCATATTCACAGATTCTTCCAAGGTTACGCTCATGGGCTTTTCACACAAAACATGCAGACCGGCTTTAAGACAATCGACGGTAATGAATGAATGGGCAAGGTTGGGTGTGGAAACACTGACTGCATCCATTTGTAACGAATCCAGCATATCACGGTAATCCTCGAAGACCTTCGCCTCTGGGAACTTCTGAACTTCGCCAAAGGTTTTTGCTTTGCCAGGGATGATATCGCAGAGACCAACGACTTCAACTTCGGGAATGGCGTGGTATGCTCTGGCATACGCACGCGCAATACCACCGGTTCCAATAATTCCGATCCGAACTTTTTTCGACATACGAACACTCCTCGTAGGTGATTTCAACGATAACGTTCACCATCCGCTGGAAAAGTCCTTTGCCGTTATGCTTTTGCGGCCATTGAAAATTCTAGCCAGTCTAGTTCTCGGAATTCTCTCTAGTGGAATGGGAGATTAGCTGACAAGCTCTTAGAAGGACTTTCTTCTCCTACA
>SLOZ01000287.1 GCA_007132255.1 Limnochordia bacterium
ATAGATTTTCGCCATGTTCAAAGGAGACGATGAGAAGTGAAACCGATAACATTTGACTATGGTCGAGCTGCGGATTTCGTGGATGCCCGTGAATTGGAGTATCTCCAGGAGGATGTTCGTACCGCTCATACTAAACTGCATCAAGGCACAGGGGCCGGCGCCGACTTTCTGGGCTGGGTTGATCTGCCGGTGAACTATGATAAAGACGAGTTTCAGCGAATTGAAAAGGCAGCTGCCAAGATCCGGGATGACAGTGATGTTCTGGTCGTCATCGGTATTGGCGGTTCCTATCTCGGTGCCCGTGCGGCCATCGAAACACTTACTGATTCCTTCTATGCCTTCCAAAAGACCTCTAAACGTCAAGGACCTCAGATCATATTCCTTGGTCACCATATCAGTGGAACGTACACTGCTGATCTGTTGGATTACCTGGAGGGCAAGGATGTTAGTATCAATGTCATCTCAAAATCCGGCACAACCACAGAACCAGCCATTGCCTTTCGGATCATGCGCAAATGGTTGGAAGAAAAGTATGGCGAGACTGCTAAAGAACGAATCTTTGTCACCACCGACCGCCAGCGAGGAGCTTTGAAAACGTTAGCCGATGAGCAGGGCTACGACACCTATGCGATCCCGGACGATGTCGGCGGTCGCTACTCAGTTCTTACAGCGGTTGGCCTTCTGCCGATTGCGGCCGCCGGTATTTCGATCGCGGACATGATGCGGGGCGCGCAGGCGGCTCGGGAATGGTACAGCAGTGATAGTTTAGATGCGAATGCTGCTTACCAGTATGCAGTGGTTCGGAATGCGCTGTATCGCAAAGGAAAGTCTGTGGAGATTTTGGTGAATTATGAACCGCAGCTGCATTACTTTGCTGAGTGGTGGAAACAGCTGTTTGGCGAGAGTGAAGGAAAGGACAATAAGGGGTTGTTTCCAGCCGCAGTGGATTTCTCCACCGACCTGCACTCCATGGGTCAATTCATCCAAGAAGGTTCTCGCACTCTATTCGAGACCGTCTTACAGGTCGAAGCACCGCGTCGAGATGTGGTAATCGAGCGTGACGAACAGAATCTAGATGGCCTGAATTTCCTCGCTGACCGAACGATGGATTTCGTCAATAAGCAGGCTTTTGAGGGTACGGTGTTGGCGCACAGCGATGGTGGTGTGCCAAACCTTGTGGTGAACGTACCGCGCCTCGACGCGTTTTACTTTGGCGGACTTGTTTATTTCTTTGAGGTGGCCTGTGCTGTCAGCGGCTATCTGCTTGGCGTCAACCCTTTCGACCAGCCAGGTGTTGAAGCCTATAAGAAAAATATGTTTGCTCTGTTGGGGAAACCAGGATTCGAAGAACACCGGCGAGCGTTGGAAAAACGGCTGGAAAAGTAAGGGGGAGTAAGGTGCAATTATATCCATTGAGCTTTGAACCGGTGTACCATGAAAAGCTTTGGGGAGGTCGGCGGTTGGAAGGGCTATTCGGTCGCCAGTTGCCGCCGGGCCTCATCGGTGAAAGTTGGGATATTGCCGCGCATCCTCATGGTATGAGTGTAGTTAACAACGGCCCCCTGCGCGGGATGACACTGCAGGATTTGGCAGACCAGTATCCACAAGAACTCTATGGTACAGCGGTGGTACCCGAGCGATTTCCTTTATTGGTGAAACTCATTGATGCTCAACAAGCCTTGTCTGTCCAAGTCCACCCCGACAACGACTATGGCGCCAAGCATGAGAACGGTGAATGGGGCAAGACGGAAGCTTGGTACGTCGTATATGCCGAGCCGGAAGCCACGATTGTTTATGGTCTGCGGCCTGGTCTGCGCAAAGCGGACTTCCGTCGATTGGTGGAATCGGGACGCACCGAAGAGGGCCTGCGCAAGATCTCCGTACAGGTCGGTGATGTGCTGCACATTCCAGCCGGCCTTGTGCATGCTCTTGGAGCAGGCGTTGTCGTAGCTGAAGTACAGCAGAACTCGGACACCGTTTACAGGTTATATGATTGGGATCGGGTCGATGCGGCAGGGCAGCCCCGTGAACTGCATATCGAGAAGGCCTTTGACGTGATTCATTTTGAGCTGCAGCCAGAACCAACTCGAACGACAGCAAACCCTGTTGTCACCAATGAGTTCTTTATCATGGAAATCTTACAGGGTAGAGAAGAAGCCTTGATATCGGACAAGGAACGATTCCATATTCTTACCTGCCTATCTGGCACCACAAGCGTACGATGGCGGGATCATGAGGTGGCTCTTACGGCCGGTGATTCCTGTCTGGTGCCGGCGGCCTGCGCAGGTTATACGGTGCAGTTTGATGGTCGGCTCCTACGTGCTTACCCACCGACATCGTAAGTCCATCATGTCGAGTCTAACCCATACATCGATCCCGGTTCTTTCCTGCGCTTGTTGGGACATCAAATTCCAAAAAACGGCAGCGGTTCTACTTGAACAATTGGAGGATTTCGATCAGCATTGACGAAAACTAGTTAAAAGGTGGTAAATTGGGAAGGAGGCATCATATGGCAGTTGTAAAGAACAAAAAGTTGATCGTGGATCTGTTGAACAAAGATCTGCAGGACGAACACGGCGCGATCATTCAGTACCTATATCATGCTTGGACTCTGGATTTGCCTGGAATCAGCGGCTCGTTGGAGAGCATCGCGCGGGAGGAAATGTACCACTACCAATGGTTGTCGCAACGTGTGAATGAACTGGGCGGCAATCCAAGCATTGGTCGCTCACCCGTGTATTTGGAGGCACCGAGTTTCAAGGAGCTCATTTCACTGAATACGAAGATTGAAGACGATGCCATCGCTCAGTATGAACAGCACATCAGCGAAGTTGATGATGTGTCGACTAAGCGCTTACTCCAACGCATTCTACATGATGAGCGGGTTCACCGTGAGCAGTTCATTGACATGGCAGAACAGGTTGCTGCGATGGAAAAGGAAATGGAAGCAGACAGTGACCGCAGTCCCGAAGCAGAAGCCAAACGACAAAAGCTTTTTGACATGCTGAACTCCAGCGTGAAAGAGGAATACACGGCTATTCTGCAGTACTTGCACCAGGCATATACAGCGAAGGATGCTAAGTTTGGGCATTACATGGAACAAATTGCAGTGACCGAGATGAAGCACATGGGCTGGTTAGCAGAGGAAGTCGCTGACCGCGGTGGAAAGCCAACAATGGAACGGGACAAAGCGCAATTGGCCGAAGAGAAAGAGGATATGATCCAAATCAACATCGATGGCGAAGTGAAAGCCGTAAGCGATTATGGTGAACGAGCGGAGGCCACTGACGACGAAGAGGTTAAAGAACTCTTCGAACGGCTAAAGTATCACGAAGAAGTACATCGAGATGATCTTGAAGTGTTTCTCGAAGAAGCAAAGAAAGAGGCTTCGGAGCCTAACGGTGACAACAAGAAAGCACCCGTCAAGAAGGAGCCCGGGTTTACTGTGGGTAGTCTGCTCAAAAACCAGAGGAGGTCGGATTCGTGAGTGAATATCTAATGCGTGATGAAGCTCCATTGACAGAAGAGGAATGGCATAAACTGGACGATGTTGTGGTCAATACAGCCAGACAGCACTTAGTGGGTCGTCAGTTCATCCCAGTATTTGGGCCTTTTGGTGTCGGCATGCAAACCATCTATCACGATGTTTTTAGGGGTGACACGGACACTAGTCTCAATATGACCGGTGACGCTGAGACCGAACCGCTAGGAACGGGTCAACGGGATTACAAGCGGCTGCCCCTCTTGTACAAGGATTTTCAGATTCACTGGCGTGACATTGAATCCAGTCATCAGTTGGGAGTTCCCTTCGATTATAGTCTTGCCGCAGCTTCAGCCTATTTTGTGGCGAGAGCAGAGGACAAGCTTGTCTTTCATGGTGATGAAGCATTGGCGATTCCCGGACTTCTCAATGCTCCAGGGCGCCACACGCTGAAGAAGGATGCTTGGTCGCAAGAAGGAAAGTTGTTCGCTGACGTGGTGAAGGCGACTGAAGTACTTGGTGCCGAAGGCTTCTACGGACCCTATGCCCTAGTGGTTAGCCCTAAAGTTTATGCATGGGCGACGCGAGTTTATGAGAGCACAGGGGTTCTTGAGATTGATCAAATCAAACGGATCTGTGACGGCGGTGTATTCCGTTCTGAGGTTTTGCAGGACTCCGAAGCCGTTATGGTATCCACCGGTGCGCACAATATGGATTTGGCAGTTTCTCAAGATCTAGTCACCGCGTATCTGGATACGGAGAACATGAACCACCTGTTCCGAGTCTTTGAAACGCTCACGCTGCGTATCAAACGGCCAGGCGCCATTTGCACATTTGAATAGGATACCAATACCCAGTTAGGGTAATTTTGCATGACCCTCTGGATTTCGAAAGATAACCATGTTATACTATGAAAAGGATGTCTATCAGGGGGTGAGTGCTGTGTTGAATGTAACCCAGAAGGCTCAAGAAAAGTTAACGGCCTACCTGCAAAAGGAGCAGGCCGAGGAGTCAATGATTCGTTTGTTCATACGGGGTATGGGCTGAGGTGGGCCGACCTTCGGCATGTCTCTGGAAGAGGCAAAGGAAGAACATGACCAACTCGTAGAAATCCAAGGTTTCTCGTTTGTGGTAGACCCGAGAGCCCAGATGTATTTGGAGAATGGGACCATTGATTATCGTAAATCCATCTTTGGTGAAGGGTTTTCGATCACTTCTGCCATGGGAGGCAGTTGCTAAACAATGTGTCTAGGACGAAAAGGCTCTTCCAGGGGGAGGGCCTTTTCTGATTCGTCGACGTGAGGACAGCCCACTGCACAATGTTGGGAACGAAGATGGGAGCGAGGGCGATGATACTGCAGTTGTGGATTGAGCAGTTGAGGAAGCAGGGACACAAAGTGACTGCAGCGAGAAGGAGGCTGCTGGAACATTTGGTAGGGAGAGAAGCACCATTTACCGCTGAAGAGCTCCACGGAGAACTAGCAATGTCCGGAGTGGGCCGCGCCACTGTCTTCCGCACGCTCAAACTTCTTCAAGACGAAGGTATTTTGGTTCGCGTCCATCTGGAACATGGCTGTCAGCATTACCAAGCAGCACCTGGGATCCCTGGAGCAGCTCATCATCATGATCGCATTGTCTGTCGGGAGTGCGGTGACATTGCCTTATTAGACGAATGTCCCATGCGCAGCGATGTATCTGAGATTGCTGGGCGTTCTGGGTTCCGTCTGCAGGGACATCACCTTGACTTATATGGTATCTGCAGATCCTGTGAGGGTAAGGACGCGAGTTCCGATGATTGAGGATTTGTGTCCCGCTAGGCGGGACGACTTTTCGGCAATCTATGATGCTGAGGATTCGCCCGGACACTCGCAAGGTGCTCTACACGATGTCAGCTTTTCTGTGACTTATCGGCAATACTATCTAGACAAACCAACTTCTTTCTAGTAGTATAGACTTAAATGATACTTGGTATCAATTAAAAGGAGGGTTTTTCAATGAAACGAAGTTTATGGAGACATTGGTTGATTGCCGTTATCTTGATCACAGTTGCCAGCTCGGCTGCGGGAGCCCAGAGTGAAGAACATCGCCATGAGGACCATGACGATGTGTCGCATCGTCTATTTGTTGTGGCACAAAGCAGTCCCGAGATTATGTATATTGACCTTTTGGATCACCAGGTAGCGGACCATGGCTTCTTCGCCATCGGAACCGAGGCTGCCGAAGCGCGCATGTCAGAAAACGGACGCTTCTTGGCCATCATGAATCGCAGTCAAGACCGAGTTCAGGTCTTTTCTAGTGGTCTGTTTCTGGAAGCACACGGCGACCATTACGATCTCGTGACTGTGCGGCCATCGTTGTTCTGGGAGTACACTTTGGGCCGAGGCGCCAACGCATTGAACAGTGGCGGCTCCGATTTTATCGTGAGTAACCTAGACGATGCAACGGTCTCTGTTCTTCGGAGTGAAGATGGTATCCAGGTTGTGTTTCCCGGCGGCGGCGGTCCAGCGGCCTTAAACCAGCATTACGCTGTACTTACAGACCCGGATATGGGTTTAGTGGATATCTTCGAACGGCATTCCTTGGCTAAAGTAGGCACACTGCGGTTGCCAGGTCAACCGCTGCAGATAGGACTGGTCCAAGATGTTGTGGTGATCACCTATGATGACGGGTGGTCGACGATAGACCTTGCTGAACTCGGATCCACGGTGCACCAGAACCCTTGGGAGGGGACTCCGGGCCGTCTTTGGTTGCACCCAACAACCGGCTGGGGTTATATCCTAACGGATCAAGGCATTATGGGCATTGCGCTTGGATCTGGTTCCTCCGAGTCCTTTGAGCTCGCAAAACCCGAACATTGGGCCGTAGACCAAGATGCGCACTATATGGCCGTTGTCTATGAGGGCGGCAGCCAAGTTCGCATTGTGGATGTGGGACACGGAGGGTATCGCCATTCCTCGACCATGGAACTTCCGTTCGAGGGTCGCGTGGTGACTTTGACTTGGGCTGGCAGCGACCTGGCGTTCGTGACCGATCACAATGAACTTTGGATCGTGGCACGAGATGGCCGTGTTAGAGGCAGTCTTGATCTTCCGTTTGCAGCCAATCAGATTTTAACGGCATTCATTGCCGATAAAGATCGGCAGATGGATCATGAACACCACTCGCATGATGAGCACGACCATGAGCACGATGCCCATGAACACCACTCGCATGATGAGCACGACCATGAGCACGATGCCCATGAACACGATGCCCATGAACACCCTTCGCATGATGAGCACGATCATCAGTAATCGTTGGTAGGATTGGCAATGCAAGGAGGAAGAACAATGCTGAGGACGAAACAATTGAGGGCTGCTGGCATAGCAGTGGTGATTACTCTAGTATTGGTGGTCATCAGTTCGAGTGGAACAGCGGCCCCTCTGCGAGTCGTGGCCACCTTCTCGGTCATCGCAGATATGGCAGAGCATGTGGGCGGCGGCAGAGTTGATGTCACATCCATTGTACCCATCGGTGGCGATCCGCATACTTGGGAACCCACCCCGCGAGAAGCGCGTAATTTAGCTGCTGCTGATGTACTCTTGTACAATGGGTTGGGTTTGGAACTTTGGGTTGATCGCCTCATTCGTAGTGCAGCGCGGCCCGATCTACCGGTGATCATCCTTTCGGAAGGACTGGAACCAATACCAGGAGCAAGTTTTGGCGCTCATGTCCATGAAGAAGGGGATCCGCACTTTTGGTTGAATGTACAATATGGTATGCATTATGTGGAGCGTATTCGTGATGCCTTTGTGGAACTGGATCGTTGGATCGAAGAAACTGTGGCCCAGATTCCAGAAGACCATCGAAAATTGGTGACCTACCATGATGCTTTTGGATATCTAGCTGAGCGATATGGCTTAACGATTAGTGGCTTTCTTGTAGTCAATCCGGATCGCGAACCAAGTTCTCGGGAAATGGCAGAGATCAGCCGTCAGTTAGCTGATTATGCGCGGCCGGTGATCTTCGTTGAACCCCAGATTAGTACGGGCCATCGTTATGCGGAAGCGGTCGCATCAGAGGTGGGTGGTCGAGTGGGTCTTCTCTATAGTGACAGCCTTACCGAAGAAGTTCCCACGTATGTCGATATGATGCGTTTCAACGCAACCCAGTTATTGGAGGCACTGCAATGAGTAGAAACTCCCTGGATTTTGCTGTGGAGGTTAACGAACTGACGGCAGCCTATGAGCGGACTGAAGTGCTATCCCAAGTGGATTGGAAAGTTCCGGTCGGACACTTGGCGGCAGTGATCGGCCCTAACGGTGGTGGCAAGTCTACCCTATTGAAGTCCTTGGTAGGCATGGTTCAACCGCGGTTAGGAGCGGTGAAAATCTTTGGCCAACGACCTGGCGAAGTTCGGGGAAAGGTTGCTTACCTGCCACAAGCGGAGGAAGTGGATTGGAGTTTTCCCATCAGTGTGCTGCAGGTCGTTCTTCAGGGGCGGACCATCCATCACAGATGGTGGCAGCGTAACCAGACGCCAGACAAGATGCAAGCGCTTGAAGCCTTAGCCAAGGTGAAGATGGAAGACTATGCGGAACGAGCCATTGGAGCGCTATCCGGTGGACAGAAACAGCGGGTCTTCATTGCCAGGGCTTTGGCTCAGAACGCGGATCTGGTCATCATGGATGAACCTGGAACAGGTTTGGATTCCACGGCGCAGCATGAGCTCCTAGATCTCTTTGGCGAGATGAAGGCGGCCGGACACACGGTGGTTATCTCGACACACGACCTCAACTGTTTGGCGGAGCATTTCGATACGGTTTTGGGTCTGAATGGCCGTGTCCTTGTGGAAGGTCCGCCGCGGGAAGTGTTAACTGGTGACATTATCAGTTCGCTGTTTTCACGCCACTTCCCCGTCATAACACCCGGAGGGGGCGTGACGATGCATGATTGAGCTTTTGCTGGAGCCATTTCAGTTCACGTTTATGACACGGGCATTGGCTGGTACAGCCATGATTGCGATGCTGTCAGCCATGATCGGTACCTTTGTCGTCTTGAAGGGTTTGGCGTTTATTGGTGATGCCATTGCGCATACTAGTTTCAGTGGTTTGGCTATGGCATTGCTGTTGGGTATGAACCTTTATGTTGGTGCTCTGATCTTTGCGTTGTTGACTGTTTTTGGAGTGACCTTTCTGCAAAGGAAGGCCAAAATGCGCAGTGACACTGCTCTGGCGATTATGTTCACCGGAGCTTTTGCGTTTGGAATTATCCTGTTGTCAGCTATGCCGAACTTTGCCGGTGATCTTTCGGCTCTGCTGTTAGGATCGGTTTTGGGTATCCGGCTGCCAGAACTGTATTGGATTGGGGGAACGGTTATCCTCACGGCCGCGATCCTGGCCTTGGTTTGGGACCATCTGGTCTACGTTTCCTTTGATCCCGTGGGTGCTGAGGCAGCTGGGCTTCCGGTGACAAAGATCCAGCTTTTACTGCTGTCGTTAATTGCCGCAGCGATTGTGGTATCCATACAGGCTGTGGGGATGATCCTCGTCGTCGCATTACTGATTACTCCGGCTGCCTCAGCGTCACTCCTTACACAGCGACTCGTACCCATGATGATTGTGGCGGCGGGCTTTGGCTTGTTGGCTGTGTTTATCGGATTGCTGTTGTCCTATTACTTATCGGCGCCACCTGGTGCCACCATAGTCTTGGTGGCTACTCTGGAGTTTGGCCTAACTTTGGCAGGTTCCGCTGGAATCCGGC
>SLOZ01000390.1 GCA_007132255.1 Limnochordia bacterium
AGCCGACCCAAGGATATGTGCATCCCGGTACTGTGTCCCTGCAGACATAGTACCGCGGGAAACGGCCCCTCGCCATTCTTCGGAATGAGCAGATGACAGGGAACCTCACAATCCGCTTCTGACGTAAACACAAACCGCCGTTCAAGAAAGGTCTCGTGCTCCTCTTCATACTCAACCCGCACCTGCAGTGGAACTCGCTTTGGCATCACGCCCAGCAGCTCTTTGAGTTTACCAGCCAGTTCCCGCCGCCATTCGGCAAAGTCCAGCTGTTTGTCAAACGCTAACACTTTTGGTGCATGCTCAAACAAACCGTCGTGGCATGTCAAGGGGTTCATGGGCTTCATCGGTTCCATACACTGCCAACCACCTTTCGGAGAAAAGCCTATCAACAGGCCGCTCGCGTTCGAGCTTCCGCCACCACTGGTTCCTGTGAAGCGGGTGTGACACCTAGTAACCGTCAAAAGTCTAAACCGGTACCTAATCTTTCCCCATGTGGGCTGTCCTCTCCTGCCCTATGATATCCAAGAATCAATAAATTGAAGGAAAAAAGAAAAGAACCTCGAAACACATACTAGATACGCTCTGCTTAAGGATTTTTCCAACAAAGCAGAGCAATCATGCTAACCATTGGTCAATACTGAGAGGAGTCGTAAACTGTATGTATCGAGCTGCAATTATTGGCTGCGGTGCGATTCACCGTCTGCATGCCAATGCCCTGCAAACCATACCTAACGCACAGTTAACTGCTGTCGTAGACAACATTAAATACCGAGCCGAGGATGCAGCCGAGATGTACGGCTGTCCAATGTATGTTGATTATCACGACGTCTTAAGCGATGAGTCCATCGACGTAGTCCACATCTGCACACCACACCATCTGCATTACTCCATGACCATGGATGCACTGGAAGCTGGCAAGCACGTGCTTACGGAAAAGCCCATTGCTACACGAGTCAGTGATGCCGAAGCCATGGTAAGCAAGGCTGTCCAAGTCGGCCGGAGATTGGGTGTAACGTTTCAGAATCGCTATAACCCCAATTCTCGCAGAGCAAAGGAACTCTTGGAGGAAGGCGTCCTCGGCGATATTCTTGGGCTCAAGGGCCTCGTCATCTGGCATCGCAATGAGTCCTATTACAACAGTGAAGATTGGCGGGGTAGCTGGGATCTCGAAGGTGGCGGCGTGCTGATCAACCAAGCCATCCACACCGTGGATCTAATGCAGTGGCTCGGCGGCCCGGTTACATCTGTCAGCGGCCAGATTGCCACTCATGCTTTAAGTGATTTCATTGAAGTCGAGGACATGGCCAGCGGTTTTCTGAAATTTGCCAATGGCGCTTCCGGCGTATTTTTCGCCACCAACGATTTTTCCGCGAATTGCCCTGTGGAAGTAGAAATTCATGGAACCAAAGGTTCGCTCATCGTGCGAGGCGACGACCTGCTTCTCAATGGCGAACTCGTGGACATCCAATCCGTCACAGGCCAAACCGTAAAAAACAAATCCTATTGGGGCTTGGGTCACCAGGATCTGATCAGTAGTTTCTATACTGCATTAGAATCCAACAGCCGTGAGTATGTTCCTGGCGAGGAAGGGTTAAAAGCGCTCGCGATCATCAAGGGCTTTTACCATTCGGCCTTGAAAGGCAAACCTATTGAACTCTAGAAAGACCTTCCGAGGATAGACCATGAACTGTGCAATCCCATCACTTGGGATTTCCGCAGCCTCAACGCAAACGGTCTGCTGATGAAACACCACTCTGATGTGGACAATTTGAAGAAAAAGAGCCCCCGAACTTTCGGTTCGGGGGCCTTTGCGTTCTAGGGTATTTTCGTTTCGCAGCAAACGGCGGTCTGGCATTTGCCGCAGCCATAGCGAGGTTTGAATTTCGGACTGATCTCTTTAGACATATAATCGGCGCAGATACGGTGGTCTTTACCGTCCTTCGTGATCGCACCCGTCGGACAGCGCTTGATACACTGGCCGCACATGGTGCAGTATTCATAGATATTTGAGTATTCTCTCGTTGTCACAGGCAGATCCGCATCCACCACAACACTGCCAAAACGACCGGCACACCCTGCTTTGGTTATAAACGATGTATGCAGACCAAAGGTACCTAGCCCAGCAATGTATGCCACATGCCGCTCAGACCAGTTGGCTCGCCTTTCTTCGATGGCAAACGCGTCATCTAACGGCGGTGAAATCGCATCCATGTCTCGCTGTTGGAAATATAGCTCCAAGTACCCTCGCAGGGCCTCGTTCACCTGCTCACCTTCGTAACGTGCATAGACCCACTCCAAGGCAGGATACCCAGGCTTTGCATTGGCTTCGCGAACCACAGAACTGAAAGGCAAAAAGTAACTGACCACAACCTTTCCGTCAGCCAACCACTCCTGCGGACTGCGATGGTGCGGACCGACAACAGCTGCCTGCTTAAGCTCTGCGAACAGCGGATCTTCGGCAGAAGCCACTGCCAAGAGCGGCGCTTCAAAGATGCGCGGAATATTGGGTTCGGCCACGGTATTCATCGGATGGTTGGCGATAAATTCTTCCATGTCCGCCCGCAAATCTACAAGATTTAACAAAGACGACCATCTCCTCTCAATCCTTTAAATGGTTAAGCTATCGTGAAGCAAGACCACAGGCACCATCATAACACCAGGCCGGCCTTGGACTGTGATCTCGACAACACTCCGGATTATACCCTGCTGAATCACTCCAGTTTCCAGAGTAAAGACCAACGTCCGTGTGTGATCCTCTACTGCCTGCTGCGGAACGAAGACCGTTCCGTGGGCAGCTGGTGTCACGCTCCACCCCTCGGGCACGTGCCAGCGAACCTGCAGCATTTCCTGCACCTTATACGTATTCTCCACATGCAGCTTGATCACCTTTGGCTCTTCTGCTCGCACCCCGGGTCCGTGGCCATAGTCTACATACACCTTGAAGAAATCGAAGACATATTCCGGGCAGCCCAAGTAGCGGTAGAGCGCATACCGGAAATCCCCGGCATAGAGCGGATACGTCGTGGGCTCATCGCCACAGAGGTCGGTTACCAGAGGCAGACCATGGCGAAGATGCATCTGCAGCGCTAAGCGCAGCACCCGATCACTTAGTTCATCAATGGATTGCGGCAGCTGTCCACCATAGATCCCCAACTCACCGAGGTTGAGACAGGCAGTCTTGATGCCACGGCCAATGGGTTCTTTCCATCGGGCAGGGATGCCGTCAATACCGTGAATAATACCAAAAATGGCACCTAAGGTAGCGGCTGTGCAATCCGTATCTTCCCCACAGTTCACCGTTGTGCAAAGAGAGCGGCCAAAGTCACCCTCGCCCCAGAGCAGACCCACAACGAGAATCGCCATATTTGAGGGGGCATCCCAACCCCTTTGACCGTGAGCGAATCCTCGTTCTTGATCGCGCTGGGAAATATGATCCAAACGCCCAAAGAAACATTCTCCCCGATAGTCGGTGAGTATCCTGTCACGCGTATCCTGCCAAGACATCCCTTCATCCCGGCAGTGCACCGCACAGCGCACAGCCTCAGCCACGCCACAATCTTCAGGAATATACGAGAGACCAACAGCAAGTAATTTGCGGATATCGGATTCCACAAAGGCTGCACTTTCCAAGGCAGCAGCAAACACTGCAGCGTAGACACCTTCACCGTCCCCATGATCAATGACAGCATCGCGGTAGGCATGCTGCGCAGCCAGCGCCGGTGCCCCTGGACAGATGGCCGCCCAGATCTCCGAACGGATGAACGCTCCGCAGCTATCTTTGAAGTCATTGTTGAGCATACCACAGAGCGGTGGCACTAGACCGGCCCGCATATGAATTTTGGCATTGCCATACTCCGCCCAGTGCGGCGTTACATAGAGCATCCAATACTCGGCGAGCGTGTGGCTGGTGAGTCCCAAACCCCGTTCCTCCATGGCAATCAGCCACAGCAATTGGATATCAAGATCATCGTTGGGAAGCGGCTCGCCGTGAAGATCCTGCGCATAAAACGTAACGTCATTGAACTGCCGATACCACTCAAAAGGAGCGCCTAGAGTTCCGCCAATATTCTTTCCCAGCCAGCATCCCAAAAGCTTATTGCGATATTGCTCCAACGTCAACACATGACCCACCCTCTCATAGGCTGCTCCGCAGCAGCAATGGGAACTTTGGCCTTGCGGCCCATCGATACACCGGTGGACTGGACCACCCAGTTGTACATCATCGAGTGCTCAACCGTGCTAGTTCGTCGACGACTCCATGGCCTGCACCGGTGGCGTCCGCATCACGATACTCGCCGGATAGAGGCTGGCTAAAGCCGCCATAGCAAGGATGACCGCAAACGACCAGAGCACAGAAGAGGCGGAAAGCACCGGATAAAGGACTGGGCCACCGAACAGGACTTCGAAAAAGATATTGGGCGCCTCGATGCCTGTGACATTGAGAACCGCCAAGACCATCACGGCCAGGATAATGCCAGCTGTACCGAAGATACCCGTGATTAACAGTGTCTCCCAAAGAATCATACTGCGCACAAAACGTTTCTGCGCACCGATGGCACGCATCGTGCCGATTTCGGCCATGCGTTCGGTGACCGAAATGACTAACGTGTTCATAATGATGATCACTGCCACCACTGCAATGATCAAAACGATCAAGTTAAACACCCAACGAATCCCGAAGGACAACTCGGCAATGGCTCCGGCGGCGTTAAGCCATTGGCCCACCTGGGCATCAATGTCCTGCTGGGAAAAGAAATGCTCCAGATCCCGCTGAGCTGTTTCCACGTATCGTTCATTGGTGAGCCGAACCAGCAGGAAATGCCAAGCCGATGAGTCCTCAATCGGCTCGACTCCAGCGCTATCCTCCAGGATTCCGAACAGCCAATCGCCGTTAGTACCCGTGTCCTGCGTCTCCAACTCAACGAATAGATCGTCCGCAGAGCCGAACAACTCATCATCGTCGAGACTGCCAAGGATTCTCTGTTCATCTCCGGTAAGATCCGCCACATCGACGCGGGTCAGCGACATGCCTGCCAGTGCTCGTGTCGTGCGAATATCCAACAGCGATACGGCATCCAACTGCGGATTGGACTGTCGAAAGCGAAAGATACCGGACACCGGTACCTCGCGCAGCCGCAGACCACCCCGAACACTGATTCCCGTCAACAAAATCCGATCTCCTATCTCAATATCGGTGCCTAACCGGCGGCCCAAACGTTCGGCGGTGCGTTCACTGAGCAGAATACCATCTTGATCTGGGCTGAAAAAGCGTCCACCCAGCAGCTGAACGTTATCCGGGAATGTTCTTTGATAGGCTTCGGGATCGATCCCGAACACCAAAGCCATTGACTGGGCTTCTTCCTCAACGCTGGCAACAGCATTGGTCACAGCCTGCGGATTGGCGGATTGGACGTAGGGCAATCCCTCGACATAAGCAAGGACTTCTTCAAAGCGCGGAAGCAGCGGAATCGGCTGCTCCAGAGCCGACAGATCTTGAAATCCGAACATCGTCAAGCGCCCTTGGTGACGCCCGGAGATCATCAGATGACCGGTATAGTTGCCAATATAGGAACGTTCGATGCCCCGAGCCGCCGTTTCCATCAAAGAGTTGCCAATCACTAAGACGGCAATGCCAATAGCCACCAATGCGCCGATGATTAGAGTTTTTGAGCGATGTTCCTTGAGATTTCGCCAAGCAATGAGCAGCAGGATTTTCATAGCAGTTCCTCCGCAATCGTCATCAATTGCCTTGCGCCGTATTCTCTACCACTTGACCATCGCGCAGTTGAACCACGTGATCAGCATTATCGACAATACTCGCATCGTGTGTAGAGAAGATGAACGTAGTACCCAGCCGTTCATTCATAGTCTTCATCAACGTGATAATGGCCTGGCCGGTCTTGGAATCCAAATTCGCTGTAGGCTCGTCAGCCAAGACAATTCCTGGTTTCGTGACCAATGCACGGGCAATGGCCACCCGCTGGCGCTGACCTCCGGAAAGCTCATTGGGCTTATGCCGCCGATGGCTGGCCAAACCCACTGCTTCGATTAGATATTCCAACCAATCGTGTTTTTCTTTGGGGCTGAGCAGTGGCTTGCCCAACAAGAGCGGGAACTCGATGTTCTCGTAAACATTTAGAACCGGAATCAAGTTAAAGGACTGAAAGATAAACCCCAACGTCCGGTGGCGCAGTTCCGTGAGCTCGCGATCCCGCAAACCGCTAGTGGCTTGGCCAGCAATGGTCACTGTCCCTGCGGTGGGTACATCGATACAACCAATCAGATTGAGGATTGTCGACTTGCCTGATCCCGAAGGACCGACGATAGAAACGAAGTCCCCCTGCTGGATAGCCAAACTGACGCCGCGCAGTGCTGGCACTTCGGTTTTACCCAAGGTATAGATTTTCTTGACGTTTGCCAGTTCAACAATTGTTTCGGCGATCTGGCCCATCGTAAAAGCCACTCCCCTCACGGCTGCCTGCCACCCATACTGCCACCGTTGCTGCAGGCTGTCTTATCTGCACGATTTTCACAATGCACGTCTCAGAGACCTACATCCTGCTGGAAGCGCCAAATCAGGCCTCGGGAATACTCGGCCGTGCGCTTTAGAGTCTGTTCAATGATTTCGTGCAGCTGATCGAGAAACTTCCCTTGGGGAGGTGGGTCACGATCGAAATCCAAGGTCTGTTTCACCGGTATAGCCAAATCAGGCCAGACATCCAACGTTAATTGGTACTGCTGCTCCACCACCTGCCGAACCTCCCGATTCAAATCCAGCGCCGCTTGTTCAACGGTGGCAAATTCAACGAACTCTGTACCCAATAACACATCCACAAAAGGTTCATACTCCTGCGCCAATCGCCATTCCACGTACCATTCCAGATTATAATGGACATTTTCGCCGACAATCGTGGCATTGGTAAGGTTCAGACGATGTTTGGACAAAAAATGAATCACGGGCATCGGCAGCGAATGGTATGGCTGGCCCATATCCTGCAGGTAGTGCAGCGAACGAGCAAGAAACCGAAACGCCCAATAGATGTCGCCCTGCTCATAGGCCTCCAGAGCTAAGTCATAAAAGTGCTGCGCCCGCTCCGGTGCAATTCCCAAAGCGATAAGCCCGCCCAGCATGGTATAGCGCTGGTGCCGCCAACCTTGGCTGCCGCCGGTCAAAATCTGAAGAGCATGCAATTCTAGTCCCGTATCCAGATCCCAGTCCGGTTCCTGGGCGTAGTCCACAATCACCTGGAACGCCGTCAGTTCCTCCCAATCTTCATGAAGAAACTCAAGCAAGAACGCTGGGTTGTACTCACTGGTATCGCTATCTGCATAGGTGAACCCTATTTCAACGACCGGTATGTCTAACCCGGCATGTTCCTTGAGACTGTGAAACGTGATCAGGTCGTGTCCGTCCCACGCATGCGCTTGAGCGCTAACAACCAACAGTACGAAAAGAACCAGGATCAGTCGTTTTTGGATCATGATGTCCGGCGAATCACTGCGCCTTCACTCCTTTCACCGAAACAGTGTCTAATCCAAGACACAGAATCAGTGTGTATTCTCAGGTATTAGGCATATTGTTCGATCTTTCCTGCCAACTACAGTGGCTGAATGCCACTCAACGGACACTTCCAACACCAGAATAACGGCACCAGAACTGCCACCAAGGTGGGACAATGGTTGTGAAGTGATCCCAGGTGCCCGGTTCATGGCTCTCATCGCCAGCTTCGTTGACAACTTCAGTCAGCGAGCAGATCTGGAAGCCGTGATTGGCAAGACCGTTGACCAATGAGCTCAATGTGTGCCGATATTCCAGCGACGGCGGTACAGACGATCCAGCCTCACGATCGGCAAAAACAAACTCTTGGTACGGCTGCAGCACCGGGGTTCCATTCTGGTAGGGCTCTCGCAGCAGGTAGCCGTCTCCGGTCCAGTCGGCCTCGGTCATTCCTAAAGCGTGCGGATTCGCGCACATAAAATAATAGATCCCACCGGGCTTAAGTACCCGGGCCACTTGTCCAAATACCTCTGCGCATGCGGGCACGAAGTTGATGGAGTAGGGATGCCAGACCACATCATAGTGCCTCCGCGGCAGTCCCGTAAGATCTCGCATGTCGCCTTTTATGGTGCGCACAGCGGTCCCGTAGTGGGCCGCCGCTTGCTGATCCTTCGCCAACTGACCCGCGGCCAAATCCACAACGGTAACGTCGGCTCCCAGGATGGCGAATGCCGCCGACTGCTGACCACCGCCGGCTGCCAGACAGAGGACGCTCTTGCCAGTCAGTTCTCCCAAAAGCCCTTCGGCATTCACAAAAGCTCGCGCCGATTCTGGGGTCAGATTCAGTCGTGGACGCGTGAACAGGGCATTTGCTTGAACCATGGCTTCCCAACGGCGCTCATTGTACCTATAGATCTCGTCATCCCGACACTTCCCGGGTTCATTACTCAAATCCCAACCATCCTTTCTCGGTTTGGAGACAGCAGCCTTCAGCAGCCGTTGGTCAACGGAAAAACGAAGTCTCCATAAGCTGCCAAGCATCATTGGGACAGATGTCCACCACCGTGCCAACGGCGGCCATGACGTATCTGCGATCCGTTATGATCTTGGCATGCTTCGGCAGCAGCAGTTCTTGGCCACCATTTAGACATGCTTCCAGCGACTGCCCGTCCGGATCGAGATGCGCAAAGACACCGCCCGTTCCGATCAAATACTGCACCGCCGTCAGGTCCCGGCCATTGGCCGTTTTTTTACGTCCCGATCCATCATAGTGGTACGCAAAGCGCCCTACGTGGCGGAACATGGCTTCGCGGGCCGCTGCCACCGTGAGCTGCAGCACCCACTGGCGCTGTGAATCCGTCTCTGGAATCGCCACAACCTCCGCTGCATTTTCGCCCTGATTGCAGTCACCATAGTACCGAAGTTGAACAACGTTGTCACTATTAACGAAGACACCAAGATCGCCTTCCACCGTGCGCTTGGCTTTGGGTTCCGGTGCTGCAGCAATGGCCTGAACCTCAGGACTGCCTAAGGTGATCGAGTGAATATCCGTGGTGGCCCCACCCACATCGACAACTGCGACATCGCCGCACCGCTCATAGAAGAGCAGAGCGCTGCGCATAACAGCGGCCGGCGTGGGCCACAGCACCTGACCCCACTGCTGTCTCACCCTCTCCATGCCAGGAGCTGTGATAA
>SLOZ01000419.1 GCA_007132255.1 Limnochordia bacterium
AACACATGTATAATGTTGTACTGAGTTTGGATGGCCGTCAGTCTGTGAACGACTACGCCCGCACGACCATGAACGGCATAGGTTCGGTCTATGATACGATTGTTCCGAAGTACCAGGACTTTGTGACCGCCCGCAGCGGCCAAAGTTACTACGTTCGCGGAACGTTTACTGGTTGGAACTTGGACTTTGTCGATGACGTGCTGCACATGGCAGATCTGGGTTTTGAGCAGCTATCGATGGAGCCTGTAGTGGGTGAAGCCGATGCCGAGTGGGCTTTAACCGCGGAACATCTCCCTAGAATTTTGCGGGAGTATGACCGATTGACCGATACGATGCTGGAACTGCAGGGGACGGATAAGCAGTTCAATTTCTTCCATTTCCAAATGGAGTTGAAAAAGGGACCTTGCTTGTATAAGCGGATCTCTGGCTGCGGAGCTGGCGGCGAGTATCTGGCCGTGGATCCAGATGGGAATCTCTTTCCGTGTCACCAGTTCGTCGGTGAAGACCGATTTCGTCTCGGTCATGTCAACAGTGGCGTCGAAAGGACCGATCTGGTGCACACCTTCCAGGATAGTCATGTCCTGAATAAACCAGCGTGTGGTTCCTGCTGGGCCAAGTACTACTGCAGTGGAGGCTGCCATGCTAACAATCTTGCCTTTAACGATTCGTTCTTGAAACCCTACGACTTAGCGTGTAAGATGGAGAGAAAACGGCTGGAATGCAGCATATTCCTCCATGCGGCGAAGCATCTTTCATAGACGACATTTAGGACTTCCATTCACTGAAGTCCTTTCTTTTTGAAAGGGATTTTGCTCTCAGATAGCGAAACAAGGAATGCAGAACACATGAATCCCAAGAAGCGGGTGAATTCGTGATTACTAAAGACTATGTCGCAAACGTCAAAGAGGCATTCGTTCAATCAGCATTGGACAAAGCGCTGCCTGAGAACACGGAAGTCTGTCGCTGCCCGCGCTGCGTGGCTGATATGAAGACCTTGGCTCTCAATGGTCTCTCACCCCATTACGTTCCCCTGGAAAGAATGAAAGCTCTTTCCTTGGACCAGTTATTAAAGAATGATGAACTGGCGTACGCAGCGATTACGCACGCCACTTACGCAGCGATCCATCGCGTGCGTTCTAATCCGCGCCATGGCGAAGCAAGCGCAGGCGCCATGGTCATTCATAACCAACGCGAACTCCTGGTTGCCAAACTGCTGGCAGAAGCCTGCAAGGAACGGGAGCAATTACTGGAATGTCGCCAATGCGTCCAGGACGTGCTCGCAGCTGTTCTCAATCAGATTCCAACCTCCTATGTTTCGACGCTGAAAGGGGAATCCTTCAAGCGTGCTGATGAGCTCGAAGCCAAATACCATACGGACTTGTTGGTGAAAATGTTCAATGCAATGGACGCTCTCAAGCACGACGAACACGCTGGGGCAGGCGACTGGTCTCCCTCCGCCTTTACATAACTAGTGGATCCTTAGATGGTCCAATTATGACAACCGCTGCCATATGGCTTCATCCGGTATGCCGGCAGCTGGAACCTTGCTTCAAATGGTGAACATCACAGGCCAGCGCAGCGGTAGCCATTGTTGGACCGTCGCGGTTCGGCTTGATCCGGGATCTCACCGGATTTCATGCATGGTTTATCTACGCAAGGCTGGCCTTTACCGCAGTTTGGCCGTGCAATGCGCAAGTTCGTAGGGGGGAAGTGGTTCATCCATGAGCATTCTTTGTCTATTTTGGGCCCTCTTTGGGCTTGTATTAGGAAGCTTTTTCAACGTCCTGATCTACCGCGTACCGGCTGGCCAGTCCATTGTAACGCCCGGTTCTCACTGTCCACACTGCGGCTATGAACTGCGGACCAAAGATCTAATCCCAATACTGAGTTTTGTACTGCTCCGAGGACGCTGTCGCCAGTGCAGAACGCCTCTATCGCTGCAGTATCCCCTGGTGGAAGCCGCAGCTGCGGCGTTGTTTTTCAGCGCCTGCATAATGAGCCAGACACTGTGGCAGGGCGCAGCCTATGCCGTTTTTCTGTCACTGCTGCTATTGTGCTTTGTGACAGACTTGAACACCAAGCGAATCCCTAATGTGTTTGTCGTGCCCGGGATGCTTGCAGCGCTGGTGTTCGCCGGCTTGGGCTGGACGATCCCTCTGCAGGACGCAGCCCTCGGCATTGTGTTAGCGATGGGTTTGATGTTGCTCATCCACGTACTAAGTCGCGGTGGGATGGGCATGGGAGATGTGAAGATGATGGGCATGATTGGCGGCTTCTTGGGCCCCTTGGCTGTGCTTTATACACTATTTGCCGCATCGCTCTTGGGAAGTATCATTGGCATCGCGTATCTCGTGAAGACCAAGCAAGGACGCAGGACTCCCATTCCCTTCGGTCCATTTCTGTCTGTAGCTGCAGCCAGCGTCTGGGTCTACCTGGCTGTCATCTGAAGCGATCTGTCTACCTGTCATAGACCCCATGCCTGAAGGCAGGGGCATCTCGCGGCGTTTGGTGAATCACATCGTTGCAGGGAATGTCGTGTGTCTCTCGAAATAAAGTATTCGGACGATGCTTCTTGCTCGTTATTCGACAAGCGTTTGGAACACAAAATCATATGTCAAAGTAGGTGACGTAATGATGAAGATCGGTCTGTTTGGTTCAGAGGCGCTTCTCCGACCGCATGTGGAAGCGTACAAGACCCTAAATATCGGCGTGACCGCTGCTGGAGAATCCAACGGTGGGGCCGCTCCTTGGATTGCTTCTGCGTTAGGATGTCCACAGGCTGCATCACTGGAAGATATGATTACGAACCACAGCATCGAAGTCGTTCACATTGCTGCGGAACCACACGCACAGGCCGCGTTCGTGGCTGAAGCACTGCAGAACAAACTTCACGTCGTGTGCGAAATGCCTATGGCTCCAACGGCTTTGGAAGCTAACCGGCTCCTGCGGCTGGCCGCCGACCAAGGAGTGAAGTTGCTTCCGTCTAGGGTTACGCGGTATGCTCCAGATTATGCAGCGGCCAAGGACCGCCTCGATTCTGGCAGTCTCGGTTCACCCGCAGTGGTGCGAATGGAACGTGTGGTGGCGAAGCCGGATGACCCCCATGCGGAACGCAGCGTCATTCTCGAAGAAATGGTCAAAGACATCGACTATCTGATTTGGTGTTTTGGTCCCGTACAGCGGGTCATGGGCAAATCCACCAAGGGGCGCGTCTCTGATGCCGGCGAACACGCTTTGGTGACCCTGCGGTTGGGCAATGGAGTTATCGCGCACCTAGAAGCTGGTTGGTCACCGCATAATAGGGAATCGCGATGGGCATTGGAGATCAGCTGTCGCAGTGGTATGATCACCCATGATAGCCGGACATCGCAGGGTTTGACTGTGGATGGTGGGGATGTTGCCAAGCCTCTGGCTGGACCGGACTCTTGGCTGCTGGTTCGAAATGCCTATGCTCGTCACCTAGAAGCTGTAGTGGCGCAGCTTAACGGGGCAGCCGCGTGGGATACACAGAGCGAGCCTATGGTGTTAGCTGCCGTTGAGGCGGTTTTGGATTCAGTACGATCCGGCGATATGGTGACCGTATCCGGGGAGGTGAAAGCATGATCCGAGTTGGTCTTGTGAGTATGGCTCACATGCATGCCTACAGTTACGCTAAGGCGCTTTTGACACTCAAAGACCGGGCAGCTATCAGTGGAGTCTTTGATCCTGATGGGGAGCGTGGTAATAAGGCTGCGGAGCAACTTTCCGTACCGTATTACTCTGATTTGCAGGCGTTGTTGGCCGAGAGTGATGCTGTGATCATCTGCAGTGAAAACAGCCTGCACATGAAATATACCATGGCTGCCGCAGCTGCGGGCTGCCATGTACTCTGCGAAAAACCCATCGCCACCAATGAAGAAGATGCACTGCGGATGATCGCTGCCTGCGACCAGGCTGGAGTGAAACTCCAGATAGCGTTTCCTGTTCGATTTGCAGCTCCGGTGCAGCGCGCCAAGGAACTTTTAGATGCCAACGCCATCGGTGATATCCTCTGTATCAAAGGGACCAATCACGGACAGATGCCTGGTGGTTGGTTTGTGGATCGCCAGCTCTCCGGTGGGGGCGCCGTGATGGATCATACGGTCCATGTGGTCGATTTGATCCGCTGGTTCCTGCAAAAGGAAGTTGTTTCCGTTTATGCCGAAGTCGACACTATGCTGTATGACGTGGATATCGATGACTGTGGTATGCTGTCCCTAGAACTAGAAGGGGGCGTTTTCGCCACCCAGGATCCCAGCTGGTCGCGACCGCGAACATTTCCTACTTGGGGCGATGTGCTGATGGATATTGTCGGTACCAAAGGAACGCTCCGTGTCGATGCATTCGCTCAAGGGTTGACGGTGTTTGACGACGACGCGCAACAAGTGGTTCAGCATTCTTGGTCCGAAGACATGGACACCTTGTTGATCGAGGACTTCATCCATATTCTAGAAACCGATGCAGCTCCAACAATCACGGGCTATGATGGTTTGCAGGCAATGCGAACTGCGTTGGCAGCATATGAGTCGGCTCGTCAACAAAGGGCGGTTTCTGTTACAAAATGAGCATGTCCGTTCCCAACGGAATTTGGGAGAGCTCCGCAGGGAGCTTTCCTTTTGCCTATTTAGTTAGCTAGGCGAAACAAATTCTCGCCGCAGGGTTTTCTTTTTGTGTCGTCCGGTTTATACTAGTAGGAACTGGGATATTCTAGGGATGGGAACGCTCAGACGTTTGTTTTTGAAGGAGGAGTTGATGCAGTATGAATAGTTTCTTTCGCCTCAAACCATTTGTGCGCGAAAACAAGCTTTATTACATTCTCGGCATTTTGGCGTTAATCGGCACTAATATTCTGCAGTTATTCATTCCGAGACTGTTAGGACAGCTAACCGATGGTCTGGCGACCTTTCAGCTGACATCCATGGACCTGGTGCGCTTTATTACTCTAATCGTTGGGCTCAGCATCGGAATCGCTGTAACGCGCTTTCTATGGCGAATCTTTGTTATGGGCAATGCACGAAAGCTGGAGTTCACGCTCCGCAACATGCTGTTTCAGCATCTGCAATCACTGTCTACTAATTTCTTCAACCAACACAAGACGGGGGATCTCATGGCCCATGCCACCAATGATATCCAGGCTGTGCGCATGGCGTTGGGACCCGGCGTTGTTCTCAGTACGGATGCGTTCTTTCTGTCGACGATTATCATTGCTATGATGGTTAGAACCATTGATTGGCGTCTAACGGTGTTCGCCCTGCTGCCGCTGCCGTTCATGGTTGCTGTGGTTACGGGTTTTGGCCGCGTGATTCACCGCCGGTTTAAGATTGTTCAAGAGGCCTTTTCGTCGCTTTCGGATCGGGTCCAGGAGAATTTTTCGGGGATCCGAGTTGTGAAGGGTTTTGCTCAAGAAGAGGCTGAGATGGAGCGTTTTAGCGTCGTCAATCAAAAAAATGTCGATACCAATATGCACTTGATTAAAGTCTGGGGTCTGTTCATGCCACTGGTGCAGTTTCTATCTGCCCTCAGCTTCATCATTGCTTTGGGTTACGGTGGTATCATGGTCATTGACGGAACCATCTCCTTGGGGGATTTCGTTGCGTTTAACAGTTACTTGGCGATGTTAACGTGGCCCATGTTGGCAATTGGTTGGGTCATGAACATGATTCAACGAGGCAAGGCGTCCATGGACCGTCTGAACGCACTCTTCGATGAGCAACCCGAAATCTACAACGACGAGGACGTCTTGCCCATCGAAAAGCTGCAGGGAGATCTGGAATTTCGGCACCTTAATTTCACCTATCCAGGTTCCGATGAGCCTGCGCTGCAGGACATCACATTCACTGTACCCGGTGGCAGCACTCTGGGGATTCTAGGCCGGACCGGCTCAGGAAAGACCACCTTGGTGAATCTGCTGCTGCGCCTTTATAATCCCCAGCGCGGGACTGTGTTCATTGACGGTGTGGACATTCGCAAAATCCCTCTGGAAACCTTGCGCCAACAGGTAGGGTATGTTCCGCAGGATAATTTCCTGTTTTCCACGACCATCCGCAGCAACATCGATTTTGCTGATACAAAACGGTCCGAAGCTGCCATTGAAGATTATACCAAACTAGCGCAAGTGTATGACAACATCGCTGAGTTTCCCAAGAAATTTGATACCTTAGTGGGCGAGCGGGGTGTCACGCTTTCGGGCGGCCAGAAGCAGCGGCTGTCCATTGCACGGGCGCTTGTCAAAGAACCGAGTATTTTGATCATGGACGATAGTCTGTCCGCTGTGGATACGGAGACAGAAGAAGCGATTCTCAGCAACCTAAAGAGTGTTATGGCCTCCCGGACAACGATCTTGATTGCGCACAGGATTTCTACGTTAAAACAGGCCGACCAAATCGTCGTCATCGATGAAGGGAAAGTCCTCCAGCAGGGAACCCATGATGACTTGAGCCAAGTTCCAGGCCTGTATAGGGATCTTTGGGAGAAACAGCTTCTGGAAGAAGAAATTGACAGTGTCGGATAGGGGGGATGAAGCGTGGATTATTTCCATGAAGAGGAATCGTTGGGCAAAGCGTATGATGCCCGCCTGATGAGGCGGCTGCTCGCCTATGCCAAACCATATTGGAAATGGATCATCGTATCCATTGTGATGCTGCTTCTGATCAGCGCCACCGAATTAGCCCGTCCGTATGTGATCAAACTGGCCATCGATGACCACATTTTGGCGTTTGACACACCGTACCGTGACGTTACGGCCACAGCGAGTCCGTTCGAGGGTGCTTTCGAGTTTCAGGAAAGGCAGCTGCTTCGTGAAGATCAATTCCCAGCTAATGTGGAGCCGTTCGGCGAGCAATGGCAATTGGTACGTCAAGACGGCCAGTATTACCTCATGGAGGGCGCCGTCGAACGAACGGAATCGATCAACGTCGAATCGGTGAACGACGCTTACGTAGTCACCATTGCCGACCAGGACTTCGCGGCCACCGCTGTACACGCCGACCAGATTCGTGCGTTCCGTGAATACGATATGCAGTCTCTGGTCCGCTTGGGCCTGCTCTTTTTGGCCATTGTCAGCGCCGGCTTCGTTCTCAATTATGCGCAGGTTTATATGCTGCAGTTGACAGGTCAAAAGATCGTCTATGACATCCGCCAACAGCTATTTGAACACATGGAACGGCTGACCATATCGTTCTTTGACGGAAATCCTGTTGGGCGTTTGGTAACGCGCGTCGCCAATGATACGCAGCAATTGCATGAAATGTACACCGCTGTTCTGGTCAACTTGTTCAAAGACATTTTTATGCTTTTGGGGATTATTATCATCATGCTGAGGTTGAATCCGCGCTTAGCATTGCTCAGTTTTGCAGTCCTACCCTTGATTGTCCTCGTGACGGCAGTGTTCCGGATCAAAGCGCGGCAAGCCTATCGTGAGGTACGCGTGAAGTTGGCGCGCATCAACGCTAGTATCGCAGAGAACATCAATGGGATGCGCATTGTTCACATTTTTAACCAGCATCGCCGCAAGTTCTTGGAGTTCCGCGGTATCAACGATGATCATTTTGCAGCCTCCATGCGCGAGCTGCGGGTTTTCGCCGTGTTCCGGCCATCTATGGAGCTTCTGTATTCGTTCGGTTTGGCGCTCTTGATCTGGTTCGGCGGTGGCGATGTGCTCCGGGGAACACTGGAATTCGGTGTTCTGTACGCCTTTGTGAACTACATGGAACAGTTCTTTCGACCCATCAACGACATGACGGAGAAATATAATATCTTACAGTCGGCCATGGCCTCCTCGGAGCGGATTTTCATGATCATGGACACCAAAACGACGATCCCTGAACCGAAGGATCCTGTGTCCTTACCGGCGGTGCAGGGTCGCATTGAGTTCGTGAACGTCTGGTTCGCCTATGAAGCCGAAGAATGGATCCTCCGAGATGTGAGTTTCGTCATTGAACCGGGCCAAACCTGTGCCTTTGTTGGTGCCACTGGTGCCGGGAAAAGTACCATTATGAACTTAATAACCCGTTTCTACGACATCCAACAAGGTCAGATTCTCTTGGACGGTGTGGATATTCGCCACGTCAGCAAAAACACACTGCGACGCAATATCGGCTTGGTCATGCAGGATGTGTTCTTGTTTACGGGAACGATCAAAGATAACATCCGCCTCAACAATCAAGGTATCACCGATGAGCGTATCCGTCATACGGCAGAGCATGTCAATGCTCATCATTTCATTGAACGACTGCCAAAGAAGTATGAAGAACCAGTTATGGAACGGGGAGCAACCCTGTCAGCCGGACAGCGGCAGCTGTTGGCCTTTGCTAGGGCGTTAGCCTTTGATCCAGCGGTACTAATCCTTGATGAAGCTACAGCCAACATCGATACGGAAACAGAAGCTTTGATCCAAGATGCACTGCCGCGTCTGATGGCTGGTCGCACCAGCATCGTTGTGGCGCACCGCTTATCGACCATCCAAGACGCAGACATGATCGTTGTGCTGCATAGGGGAAAGATCCGAGAAAAGGGCAGTCACCAGGAACTTCTGCACCAGCGCGGCCTGTACTACAACCTATACCGTCTTCAGTATAAAGAAAATTTTGCTTCGTGAGCAGTGAGGATCCAACGAAGGGAGCGACGGCCAACATGCCACAGCCGATTTTTGACTTTGATACAGTGATACCTCGTCGCGGTACGGATAGCTACAAATGGGACTATACCCATGAAATGTTAGGCGCGCCCGATGTCCTGCCGCTGTGGGTAGCGGACATGGACTTCGCCAGTCCCCAACCAGTCCTCGACGCGCTTCACCAGCGAGTGGAGCACGGGGTCTTCGGGTATACAGCCAAAGGCCCCGGCTACTATGCCTCGGTTCGTAATTGGCTGGATCGCAGGCACGGTTGGAACGTGGAGGAACCGTGGATCGCCAATATGCCAGGTGTGGTGGCAGCCCTGCGGTTGGCGGTGGATGTCTTTTCCCAACCGGGAGACAACATTATCGTCCAGCCTCCGGTGTATTATCCTTTTTTCAAAGTGGTCAAAGACAATGGGCGAAACATCC
>SLOZ01000487.1 GCA_007132255.1 Limnochordia bacterium
AATGGCAGCTGCTGCGCGGCCAAGAACCGTACGGCGACTACGAAGTCTTCCCGCGCTCGCCATGGAATTATGGCCTGCTGCTGAATCTTGACAACATCAGCCAGTCCGTGGAAGTGGTGGAGACAGGTTTGAAGAACGCTCCATTTTCGCCCCAGGACGCTCCGCTGCAGCTCTTGGTGAAGGGACGTATCGTTCCCCAATGGGTGCTGCAGGACAATTGGGCGGGGGCCCTACCGGCCAGTCCAGTGCGTTCCCGGGAACCGGACGAAACGTTGACTCTGATCCCTTATGGCTGCACGAATCTGCGCATCACCGAGTTTCCCCTGATTGATACGGCTGAATAAGCAAAACGCCGAGGTACGTAGTTAACACTCCACGTAGCTCGGCGTTTTTGTTCATTTGTGGTGCAATCACTGGGAGCTGGTCCACTTGAACGCGGCAGTCTTGGCTGATGTGCGAGCGTGCCGCCGCTGAGCAGCATACTCAACTACACCTTGATAACCACCTTGATCAGCTCTGGTCGCTGACCGGAACCCAAGGTTTTGAACACTTCCGGACCTTTCGCCAAACCTTCCTCCACGGTAATCATCGGGGCAAGGTCGATACTGCCGCTCTGGATTAACTGCAGCGCTTCAGTAAAGTCGGATTCGGTGAAGAGGTAGCTGCCCACGATCTGCAGTTCGCGCGTAACGATGTCCTGCATGTTCACTTGGATGAGTTTCTCGGCATTGCCGATCCAGACCACGGTACCGCCAAATTCCAACGCCTGTAGCGATTGCCTTGCGGCAGCGGCAATACCCACAGCCTCGAAACACAGCTGGATGTCCGTGGGCAGTTCTTCGTTGACAGGATCGATGGTCGCCACCGCCCCCATGTCGAGAGCCAGCTGGCGGCGGACAGCCTGGAGATCGCTGACAATCACATTCTTGGCTCCCATGTGCTTTAATACCTGCAGTACCAACAGGCCAATGGGTCCAGCACCCACCACTAGGATACTGCGAGCCGATCGCAATTGCTCGATTGGAATGCGTGCAACAGCATGGTACGCCACAGCTAACGGTTCCACCATGCAGGCATGTTCCCATGGGATATTGGAGTCAACAGGAATGGCGAAGCGTTCAGGAACGGTGACATATTCGGCCAGACCACCGTTATTGTCCATCACGCCGAGAAAGCGAGCATGGGGGCAGACATTGGTCTGACCGGCTCGGCAGAACTCACATTGCCCACAAAAGAACTTCGGATGAACGGTTATCCGCTGGCCCACGGAAAAGCTGCTGTCATCAGGAGCTTCCGCCACCTCACCAGCCAACTCGTGGCCCATGATCATGGGCGGAATTCGTCGTCCAGTCTTGCCTAGGTACCCTTCCACATCGGAACCACAGATCCCGACTGCTTTGATTTTAACCAGCAGTTCACCGGGCTGCGCTACGGGATTCGGAACCTCGGTGTGCTGCATGAGATTATCTGCTGTGAACACCACTGCTTTCATGCCTCTGCCTCCATTCTCATCTTGCTTGCCCACGTATCCTACTAAGCCTCTAGATTCCATTTCATGTCGTAGAGCCTGCCTTTACTCACGCAGATGTCTATGAACAGATCTTGTGAATCCATACCGTCATGGCACAGCGCCCGCGATTCGCCCATGCGTAATAGGGAATGGCTACGAACTCCTCGGTTTTGTCAGCGTCTAACTGTTTAACGGGACCGTACAGTTCTTCGCTGCCCGGTACACTCCCCAAATCGATGGCTCGTCCCCGAATTGTTTTAATTCCTCCCAACAGGTGGTTTTCCTGTTTGGTGACAAACTCTTGTTGGACCGGCATTGCCAATTTGCCCACGGGAATACGGTTGTCGATCTGTTCAACGCAATAGACCAACGGACCACGAATAAGGGCGATGCGACCGCGATTTTCTTTGACGCAAGGGTGCGACTCCACAACCATAACCGGCATGGTCAGGCGCAGCGTTAACTCGTCGTTGTCCTGCCACATCCGCTCCACCACAGCATATCCATTCTCGACCTGCAAAGCCAATGGCTCACCATTCAGCTCTAATTCCACATGATCACACCATGCCGGAACTCTGGCCAGGACCTTCATGGTCACCGGACGTCCAGCAGAAATGCTGAACGTCGCCAAGCCGTCCCACGGACATGACGAGTTCTGCGTAATAGTGACCGTTTGCCCAGATATTTCAGCCTTTACCGTGCTTGCGATGAATTGGTTAATCCACACTTCACTGTCTCTTTGCAGATAGATATACTTTTCCAACGAAGCGAAGAGTCTTGCGACGTTGGGTGGACAGCAGGCTGTGGTGAACCAGCCTTGTCTTTCAATGGAGAAGCGGTTCCGCCGCTGGTGGGCATAGGGATGGGCGATGCCATCGCTTTCCAGAGGATTGGTGTAGAAGAATCGATCGCCGGTGAGCGAAACACCGGCAAGAACCGCATTGTATAGAGTGCGCTCGATGCTATCGGCGAATTTGCTCTCCGGCTTGTACATGGAAAGCCGGTGGCTCCACATGATACTGCCCACCGCAGCACACGTCTCGGCGTAGCTCGAGGCATTGGGCAAATCGTAATCTGGGCCGAAGGATTCATCCTCCCAGGCCGACCCAATCCCGCCAGTAACATACATGCGCTTGCCTGTCATGTTATGCCAAATCTCCAGCAGGGCCTTGAACAAACCTTCATCGCCACTCAGGGCCGCCACATCTGTCGCCCCAGCGTATAGATACGTGGCCCGCACAGCATGGCCCACTGCTTCCGTTTGGTTACGCAGTGGCATATGGTCCTGACAGTACTCGCCGCAGTAGTGACCAGCGCGCTCAAAATGCTGCCGAAAGGATATTTTTGAAGACTCGTCACCGGCGATGCACTCAAGGTTCTCGTATTCATCTTGGATCGGAGAATCCGGCTGTCCCCGCTGCTCTACGAACCGAACCGCCAGCTTTAGATAACGCTCCTCTCCCGTTACTCGATAGAGGTCGATGAGACCGACTTCGACCTCAGGGTGGCCTGCAATCCCCCGTCGGCCCTCGGGACCAAAGACATCATAGATGTGATCGGCGCAGCGTTTGGCTACGGTGACAAGGGTATCTGTCCCTGTGGCCTGAACATGCGCGGCCGCAGCTTGGAACAAGTGCCCCGCGCAATACAACTCATGCATAATCCCCAGATTTGTCCACTTCTTGTCTGGCTCGTTGACGGTGAAGTAGCTGTTGAGATAGCCATCCGGTTCTTGGGCCGCGCGCACAAGCTCGACGATGCTCTGCATTTCTTCGGCCAGGACGGGATCATCATACTTCGTCAAGCTATAACTGGCGGCCTCAATCCATTTGTATGCATCGGAGTCATTGAAACAGCGGCCTTGAAACTTGCCACTCATCGTACCCGCTGCTTTTCGGAAGTTGTCCAACCGTCCCGTTGTCTTCAACTGTTCCAATTGATAATGCAGGGAAACGGTCCGGTTCGTGGTCAAACGGGCATTCCAAAACGCGTCGTCAATAGTAACGGCCGACAGCGGGAACTCTTTTAGCATGGCGCCAGTACCGATCGCAGATCCGCCACATAGACGCGGCGGGTTCCGCCCACATAGGCGTTAAAAGCCACGAATTTATGGCTATGATCCCAAGCGGGATGGGGATCGACGCGCAGCACCGAGTGTTTCTTCTGGTGCTCCGTTCTTGTGTGAAAGCGGGCCAACGTAGTTTCCGCACCGGTGTGTAAGTCCAGCAAACGCAGCGGTGTTGTGCCATCGTCGTAAGCCAAGGATTCGTGGGCGTACACATCGGTCAACAATTGGCGCCCATTGGGATGGATCGTTGGGTGGCCTGATCCCAACGTATCGTCGAGGATCTTCTGCAATCCCACGCCGTCCCAGCGCACTTTGACAAACCGCATACCGTCTTCATCGATGTTCAAATTCATCGACAGGTGTTCGCCATCAGGAAACCAGTTAATGTGATGGCCACCTTTGGCCCACTGCTCTGGTCCCACGGCTGTCCTGATATCTGTTCCGTCGGGTTTCATGGTAAAGACCGCAAAACGCAGAGCTCGTTGGCTCATGACATCGATCTTCGGTTCGATGTCCTTGGAAAACCACCGAATGGTGAAGATAAGTCGTGTGCCCTGCGGGTTGTACTTACTGTGAAAACCGTAGAACTCCCACTGCGTTGGATCCAACGGTATCTGCGGCTGCGCCGTCTCCATAACCTGCTTCAGGGAAACCAAAAGCCGTGATTCCCCGGTCTCGGTGTCGGTAATGTAGAGTCCATCATCGGAAGCAAGTTCCTGATTGCGCGGCACCCGTTCTTCCGGGACAATGACACCGTAGCCATACTGCGTACGCTGCATGGTCAGCATATTAGCTGCTAGAACATGGCGGCCATCGGGAGACGCTTTATACACGCCGCCAGCCAGTTTCTTGCGCTCGCCGGTCAAGGGGTTGAGGCGGACACCGTGGGGTTCCCAGCCTGAGGGATCCACGTCGTTAAACAAGAGCACCTCATCCGTGGCTCCCCACTGCAGGTTAGCTCCCATCTGGGGTTCCCAGCCCCGCGTCTTAGCGACAACGGTTTCTTCAGCTTCTTCCAGATCAATAAGGACAACCTCGCCGCAGTCGCCCGGTTCTGGCAGTCTGTCTTCGAAAGGCATACGAAACACGGCTAGGTAACGGCCCGATGGGCTAAATGGTGATGTGTCAAAGAATCGGTGGATCGACCGTCCGATTCCAGGCGTAACGCAGTACACCGGAACCACAGGATCAAAGGCTTCATATCGAGGAAACTTGCCACTAATCTTCATAAGTCGAATCATCCTTCCGCAAATGTTCTGAGTTGGAGGCCAAGACAAGCCGTTCCACGGCTGGCCTCAAGTCTGCTAAACAACGGGTTCGATCTACTTAGAACCGTATAGGTCGCAGCCTGTGGTAACAGCCAATGCTTGATCGGCGAAGTCATAGATCACTTTTTTGGTATCCACGTGAACATTGGCAAAAAAAGCCGGATCATTGTTATGGCCCGCGTCTGGCAGGGTGATGAGCTTGACCTTAGCTTCACCGAGTACATGCCTGAGTTTGGCAGCCAAGTCCACCGAACCCTGATAGGGCAGTACCTGATCCTCGGTTCCGTGGAGGAGAAGAAGCGGTGGTCCGCCTGCCGCTGCATGATCCTCAATACGGGTGGAAAACACACCGCGGAGATGGTTAGGAGTCGCCCTGTTAGCACCGCAGGCTATGATCGCGGCTTGGACTGCGCTGGAAAAGCGACTGTTGCCTAGGGATAGATCCCCAGTTTCGGGCTTGTGTCCGGTGGTACCCAACAGCCCAGCGATTTGACCGCCAGCGGATGTTCCCAGCACCGCGACGCGGTCTGGGTCAAATTTGTAGACCGCTGCATTGGCCCTGATCCAACGCAGGGCAGCTTTCGCCTGGTACAAGGCCTGAGGAAACACCGACTGCGCTGGCTTTTCCACACCAATGGGACAGTCGATTAGGGTGTAATTCACAGAAACCACAGCATAACCGCGTTCAAGTCCATACAGAATGGGCTGGAGATCATCCATCTCTTTGGAGCCAAAGAAGAAGCCGCCGCCGTGGACATACATCATAACGGGATACGGACCCTGCCTGGTCGCGGGCAGATAGACATCCAACTTGGCTGAATCGGGCCGGTTCGTGTAACGGATGTCTAGAAACTTGCGTTCGATATGGTCTGTTTTGGCAAAGCCGTAAGGGATCTTACCGTCCTTGAATGGCGGATCGGGCAGTTGGCGGTGGGGAGAAATATCGCGGATTTTCCCGACCCCCGTTCCCAGTCTTTGAGCAAACAGCCATTCTCGCATGGGCTCTGTCTGGTAAGCAGGCACCCAAGAGAAATGTTCACCGCGCTCCAACGGATCTCCTACGGGATACTCCGTGTACAAGACCGGCCGATAATACAGATCATTCTCCGGCGTTTCCAGTTCTCGAACGATCGCTCGCGTCATACCTACAGGCACCACAGGATCCCCAGCATGGTGAAAGGCCCATATGGGCTTATCTGCAATGGTGCCCGCCCGTTCTGGGTCGCCGCCGCCACAGATGGGTACTAGTGCAGCGAACGTCTCCGGATGAGCTATTCCCAAAGCCCACGTACCAAAGCCACCCATAGATATGCCCGTTACATAGACTCTGGTTTCTTCGATACTGTATTCGGTCATCACACTCTTCAGGATCTCGTAGGCTGCATCAAGCTCGGGAGTCGGAGTGAAGGGCTTTTGACTAGACGTCGACGTGGTGGTCCATCGCCCTTCTGCAGGACACTGGGGAGCGATGACAAAGCAGGGTCGTTGTGCTTGTTCAGCACTTCGGGCCCAGCTAACCGCACCCTCATTGCCTTCCAAAGGAAGGTAGCCATCAGCTCCTCGCTCACCGGCTCCATGTAGGAATAGAATCACGGGGTACCGCTTGGCCGGGTCATAGTGGTGGGGAACATACAGCTGATATGGCATGACGGCGCCTGTGGACATTGGGTGCGTCATGAGCTGGAAATCATCGACCACCAAGTTGACGCGGCCTGTACTTTGGTACACAGTCCTCCGCCCCTTAAGGGTGACGTTACACGATACTTGATACCGACACGACAAACGGGTATCCGGATCACGGTATGTGGTGGACGCGTTAGCATCGGTGGGATCAAGTTGAAGAATGACGTCCTCACCGTCGTAAGCCACGTTGGTTATAGTGCGGGTTCCTTCGCTGACGGCTCCGTTCTGGTCCCTACGAAATGCCTCCACCTTGAAATCAGCCGGTGTTAATCCAGACACAATGTGTTCAGCGGCTGCCAGTGATACCGCAGCTACTTTTTGACCAAATCCATCCACCTCAGTCAGTATGTTCACTTGCGGCTTTGTTGGCACATAGATCACTCCCCACCATTCGGTGCTAGTCCATCTAGACAGATATGTGGTTACTTGAAGGAACGGCTGCCCGACACCATGGCACTTGGGGTCCTCATGGGTCTCGACACGTCATGACTTCGACACAGCAATGCACGGCGCACGAAAACTCCGAATGCAAAAGTCGTTTGCCGAGATACTTCGTCAGGAAGCTTGGAGATCCCTTTGTCCAGCGGGATCCAGAATGACAGACTTCTCTGTCGGTAAAACGCAATTCTCTGAGCAATGACCATCGCCATTTTCTCCACAGTGATCCCGGATTGGGGCCTACTCTTAGCATATACTAGGGCGCAGCATCGTCGCCGAATACTCCCAATGCCATACCGCACCGCATCGAAACGCAGTTTGATCAGCTCGACCAAAAAACAGCATGAGAAATGCAAACGTTTATGTTGATTTTCATTTACATAAATGTTAATATGGAATCGAGTTGAACATAGTGCTTATCGTTTAGTAGTTGTTGCGTATTATGCAACAGGGAGGAGGAGCGCGGTTAAGATGGTCAGGAGTTTTCTGAAAGGACTGCAAATTATCGAACTGCTCAGCCAACATACTAGTCTGACCGTGACAAGTATCAGTGACCAACTGGGTATGGACAAAAGCACGGTGTCCCGACACCTAGCCACAGCTATGGAGATGGGTTATGTTACCAAGGCCAGCAACGGCTCCTATACGTTGGACTTAGGGATTCTCCGCTTGTCAGCTCGGATCTTAAAGCGAAATGAGCTTATCCACCAAGCGGTCCCATATATCGGAAGATTATTGCAGGAAGTTGGCGGCCAGGTGTTCCTCGGAGTTATTTGGCGCGGCGTCATTATCAACCTTTTTACAACACACGATACGGACAATCTCATGGATGAGCTTGACTTAGAGTCGGGATCACCAATTCATGTCTCGTCAACGGCCAAGTCGATTTTGGCCTTTCAGCCAGAGGAAGCGGTTCGCCAAGTTCTGACCGAAACGGGGATGCAGAGATACACACCCAACACCATAACGGACATTGATGGGTTTGTTCGCGAGCTTGAGCAGGTTCGCCTCCTAAAATACAGCGTCAACGATTTCGAGTTTGGTCCAGGCTGCAGCATCGCTGCGCCCGTTCGCAGGTTTGACGGACATGTAGTCGCAGGCTTAGCCGTCGCCGGATCCTTATCGTTGGATGAACTGCGGCGAGACGTCTCACCGATTTTGATAAATTATGCAAACATGATTTCCTACAGTCTAGGTTACAACGGTGAATCCATGGATCTTATGGTGAACCACAACAGGAAACATCGCAGGCGAAAGGGGGTAGAAACCTTGTAGAATGGGAAGATGTACCGTCTCGGACATACTGTTTTATTCCTGGAAGGAGGAAGATTGTGAAGCGGACTATAATGTTTGTGCTGATGACACTGTTGCTCGTCTCTACTGGTAACGCGGTTATGGCGTACCAAGAAGCACCCATGTTGGCAGATTTGGTAGCAGAAGGTGAATTACCACCGGTTTCTGAACGATTGCCAAAGAATCCACTGGTTGTAGAACCCGTACACGAGATTGGTACCTATGGGGGAACGCTGCGGACTGCAACGACCTCCATTGCCGACCGAGGCTGCGACATTTGGTTGATGCAGTTTTCCGTTGGTCTCGTTTATCCCCTTGGCCAACAAGACATGGAGTTGGTGCCACACTTTGCTGAAGCGTTAACCCCATCCGACGACATGCGAGTTTGGACGTTCCACATTCGTGAAGGGGTGCGTTGGTCTGATGGCCATCCCTTTACGGCAGATGACGTGTTGTTTTGGTACGAAGACATCCTCCTCAACACCGATTTAACGCCATCCGTTGGCCTGAATTGGCGTTCTGGCGGCGAAATTGTTGAGGTAGCGAAGGTGGATGACTTCACTGTCGAGTTCCGTTTTGCACAACCTCGGCCGTACTTCGCCGAATTCATGGTCATTGATGGCCCTGCTTGGGGCCTCTTTCAGCCTAAGCATTATCTGAGCCAGTTTCATCCAAACTATCGGGATGGGAACGAACTGGCCGAGGCCGTGGAAGCAGCGAACTTCCAACACTGGTATGAACTGTTTTGGGCGATGAACCAAAGCTGGGCTCAAGTGTCCTTAAGGCCAGAACGTCCGACACTGACGCCATATGTTCTAAAGAGCATCACCACCGACCGACGTGTTCTCGAACGGAACCCTTATTATTGGAAAGTGGACTCTGCCGGGAACCAACTCCCTTACATTGACCGCATCGAAACCTATTACGCTGGAGATATTGAAGTTCTCCAAGGTCAGATTATGGGTGGCCAAATTGATGTCGCCGTGAGTATTCACGCGGTGTCCATCGATAACTACCCCATGTATCGCCAGTTTGAGGAAGAAGGCAACTTCAACACGTACCTTTGGCAGAACGCATTGGGCTCAGAATTGGTCTATAACGTGAACTTAAACCATTCCGACCCGGTCGTGCGAGATATCTTCCAAGACGCGCGCTTTCGACAAGCACTGTCCCTGGGTATTAACAGAGAAGAAATGCTCGAAGTGTTCTTTTTCGGCCACGGGATTCCACGGCAATGGACAGTACTGGACGTCAGCCAGTACTTCGAGCCAGAATTCGCCACAGCATATGCTGACTTTGACCCAGAGGCAGCTGAGCAGCTTCTCGATGAGCTTGGCCTGTCCGAGAAAGATGCTGAAGGTTATCGTCTACGACCAGATGGTAAACGCCTCATGTTCACTGTCGCTACCAACACGGATATTCGTACGAAGAACGCCGAGCTAGTCACACAATACTGGAATGAGCTCGGCTTGGATGCCAGAGTGGAACAGATGTCGACTGAGTTGATGAGTCAACGCATTCCCGCCAATGCCATTGACGTCATTGTCTGGGGTGGCGACAAGGCCAGCGACATATTGTTCCCATTCAACGCTGCCTATACAGTTCCGCGAACTCCGGGACTCGGTACGATTTTGGCGCCCGAGTGGGGTCCTTGGTTAGACTCCGGCGGTGAACTAGGAACCGAACCGACGCAAGAAATCCAAAATGTCCGTCAGTGGTGGGAGCAGATGATGGTTGAACCCGATGCGGACAGACGAATCGAGCTCGGAAAGCGAATCCTGGCTTCGCAAGCAGAGAATCTCTGGACAATCGGCACCGTAGGAGAGACACCGCATCCCATGATCGTGAACAAAGATCTGCGGAATTTCCCGGAAGTGGGATTGTGGGCCTGGGATCTCGGCTTTGGTACGCCTTACGACATGGAAACCCTATACTTTGACCGGTAACATCACGAACGTTGGTGGGAGCTGTGCTTAAGGGCACCTCCCACCACATTTGTTCGTCTCCAGTGATGCCCACTCACTTCGCACCGGTACCAGTGAGCAAGGGCTCCTGATTCCGTTAACCCAGTTGCGCTCCGGGACGCAATGACTGGGCTCTAGAAACGTGTTGAAAAAGTGGCCTGGCGAGCTCATAACAAGAGACTCGAAATCGCTTTAGCAGCGATTTCACCGAGGTGTTCGGCATGAGTTTGCCCGGGATACCGGGAAAATCAACACGTTCCCAGCAGACCTGTTTCATAGAGTACAATGCGTGGTTTACGACCGAGTACGAAATGCTGCGTAGCAGGCATTTCCCCGAGCGGAACAGTCAACGTTGGGCGTTGAAACACGACTATGCAACAGGCCTGCTAGGCCATGATTCAAACATCGCGATCTACTTTGCCAACGCCAACTCATTCGCGTGTTGCGTTAGTTCGGTGTCCTAAGACGACGTAGCGGGAAAACTCTGCAATTTTTGGAGGCGTTAAAAATTGGCGAAAGTACGTTACACTACGGAAGAAATGCTGGCCAGACCATCTCTGCCAGGGATCTTTGATCCGACGCAGATCTACTTCCATTTCCGTCCAGCGCGCCCGGCAAACCTGCTGGTTACAAGGGATCCTCAATCAGGCGAAATCAATGTCTCTGCTGGAACTTACGGTGTTTTGAGAACCAAACCGCTAACGATTGCCCTGCACATAGCAAAAAAGAGCTACGACTCGCTGCGCAACACTAAGGATATCGGTACCGCCTGCGTTATCGCCCTGCCTGGCAAAGACCTAGTACACCCAACGTGGGTTAGTGCGCTGCCAGTGCCCAGAGGCATCAGTGAGGCTGACATTGCAAAACTGACGCTCATGCAGGCTAGCGGCAGTGACATCCCGGGGATCGCTGAGTGCCCGGTTAACTTGCAGTGCAGAATCGAGGATCGCCGAGATAATTTTAGCCATGTTGTCCTTATACTTGAAGTTACCTCCGTTTCCATCAGTAACAGTTTCTCTGGGAAAAGCCGCAGCGAAGCAATCGCAGCAGGACCCACTTATGAGGTGGATGATCAGCTAAACGCATGGAGCGGCTCCGTGGAACGTTTGGGAGTCAATGGTGAGCTGTTGGCATGTCCTGGATTTCCCGTCGGACCAAAAATCCGTTCTGCGGGTTTGAGGCAATGGCTCTTGGATCTGCAGCATGAAAAACTCATAGAACCCGCCGAGTATGATATTCTCATAGATATGCTGGACGAATGGGATCAGGGTGGACATCGCTGGTCCGAACGAAAGAAGCTGCGGATTGCAGTCGATCAAGTGCTTCACCACCTTTTTTGGAGTCAGTGGGACGAGTTCCGCACGATCATGAGTTCCCGAGGAAAACTTGTCCATCGAGAGGGCGGTGACGAAACATGAATAACGGCGTATTCACGACAACAGCAACGGCATTGAACTCCCAAAGGGAACTTTTGTTTACGGCCATGGGCCCACAGCCTATGTGCCTGTTGTTGGCATTGGACTCTTCCGGCACACCCACAGTGATGGCGTGCTTATTGACACCACTTAGTTGGTACCCATACACGATGGCCGTTACGATTCCGAACGATAGGCAAAAAATGCAGGCCGCGGCAAGTCAATTGGGCAGCCAAATCGTAATGGCACTACCTACTCGTGATCAATTACATCAAATAAGTGTCCTCGACGTTGAGTTACCCATGGGCATTAGTGAAGTCAATGCTGCCGGTTTTACACTCGGCGCCTCCGAGACCGGGGTTCCCTTGATCAACGAGTGTCCAGTAAATTTCGAATGTCGCGTCTATGACGTTCTGGAATATCCCGAGTCCATCGTCATCTTTCTCGAAGTCCTTGCAGGAACCATTGATGATACTCTTCTCTACAAGACTCGGGAAGATATCATTGCCAGGTACCCATTGAACGCTGTTGACGTCATTGTCGACAACGCCTGTGAGGTTCGCCGCGTTTCTCTGCTTGCAGAGCTGACACTATGCCCAACCTTTCCAACCGGCCCTAAGGGTGGTTGGTACAGCACGTTCGAGGCTTGGATGGGTGAACTCTGCGAAGAGAGCTATTTAACTCAAGAGCAAAAACATCAATTATTGGCTTTGAAAGCGGAATGGGATGCTGCCTTCAGCAAACCACATGCGGCCCGGCGTTCGGAAATAAAGGAGTCGTTAACCGCTGCGATCATTTGCATAACGGAACATCGCTGGCACGACCTAGCAAGGCATTTGCCCGACAGCACCTGAGTTTCCTTTGCTACTACAACTCTATTTGGAGGTCCATTCATTATGATCACACTGGAGTCGCGATCGTTACCACTGCTTACCAAATGTGATGTCTTGGTTCTAGGCGGCAGCATGGCTGCCGTGGCCGCTGCGCGCGAATTGGCCGACCGAGGCAATAAAGTCGTCCTTGTCGAACACCGCACCTATCTTGGCTGGGATATGACAGGAACGCTCCGCCCCTGGCTGGCTGCATCCGTTAACCCTGCGGTTGAGCAGCTGCCCCCAATCCTGCAAGAATGCGAACCCAGGATGGCACAATCATCCTCGGGAGATTACTGGCTCTTCCAAACAGACGTCATGAGAAACCATTTGGAAGATGGGCTTTTGGCTCGTGACGTTACCATCATCTACGCAAGCTATCCAATGCATCTTTGGCGTCCAGAAACAGATAGTCAACAGTATATCGTCATAGGCAACAAGTCAGGACGCCAAATCATCGAAGCGAAGACGGTAATCACTGCCGACTACGGTTCGATAACGGAACGACACTTAACACCTGGCCCCCTCTCTTACCAATGGACCCTCGAATTTCTCGGTGTTGAAGGTGTTTTTGAAGAAGCGCCCGCATTCTCTGCAGAACTGGGGGTCGGATTCGAAGGTGTTTTCCAGGGACCATGGAGTGAAGGCCACGCATACGTCGTTTGTTCTGTCGGCTTACGCGACGATGAGACGCCAGCGCCGGATTTGCATCTTATAGGCACCAAAGCGGCTGCCCACCTCATTGAGCACGATCCGAGATTCTCCGCAGCCAGACTCGTTGGATTGTCGTTGGAATTCTATCGAACACCACAGCGAGATTCCGTTATCACAACACCGATGACCGCACAGCAGGTAGATCTTGATCCCCTTGAGATTTCGATCCCTGACGGTCATTGGCAAATTCTAGCATCGGCTTTCTCAACGGCAAACCCGAGAGTCTGGAGGCTTGATCCATACCTGGTGGATACTTTACTGGAACGGTCGCTGCGAGGCAATGCGCAGATGCAGGTTCTAGTTGGTAGCGCCTTGGCCGCTGCAGTCAATGGGCTCTCGTCCAATGACGATAGCAACACCTACGGGATGCCTACCGGCGACATCCGGAGATCAACCATGTTCGCATCAGAGCATTGCTCGGAAACCTACGACGCTCTACCCAAGGTGGATGCGCCAGCTCTTCCCATTGGGCGTACGCTCAAGACAGAGATTCTTGTCGTCGGAGGAGGTTCCAGTGGCGCTATGGCTGGTGCTACCGCTGCAGCCGAAGGCGCTGACACTGTCTTGGTCGACATGAACCCAGGTTTAGGTGGCAGCGGGACCTTTGGTGGCGTGGACAGCTATTGGTATGGACGCAAGGTGGTCTTTGCCCAAAAGGTGACAGAACGCGTCGAAGCGCTGCGCAAGGAACTGCAGCATACCGGTCCAAAATGGAGCATTGAAGCAAAAATCGCTGCTTGGACTGACCTGGCTTTAGAGGCTGGTGTGAAGCTATTCCTGAGGACCTGTGTGGTTGCCGCTGTCATGGATGGTTCCACAATCAAAGGGGTTATCGCGGTCAACGAAGAAGGATTAGTGGCCATCGAGGCTGACGTCGTCATTGACGCCACCGGTGACGGTGACGTCGCCGCTCATGCCGGTGCCCCTTTCCGTTACGGTTCTGAGCATGAGGGCGCTACAATGTGGTATTCACTGGCTCAATTCAAAGAACCAGGAAAACTTGGCAACAATTTCACCAGTATGGTACGGGTAGACAACATTTTAGATTATACACGGGCTCTTTTGGCCGGACGCCGACGCGGTGGATCTTGGGATCATGGCATCTACGTAGCTCCGCGCGAAAGCCGCCACGTCCTCGGTGCTGTGGTGCTAACCCTTACGGATCAGCTCCGCCAGCGCCAGTGGCCGGACACTGTGAATATCCATTTCAGCAATCATGACATTAAGGGCCATACCACGTCGCCCTGGTTGCGAACGAGCCTTATACCGCCCAATCTCTTGGTGGAGATCCCATACCGGGCATTGATTCCGCAGGGTGTGGAAGGACTGATCATGGCAGGCAAAGCCATCTCGGCGGATCATGATGGCCTACCTACCATTCGTATGCAGGCGGATCTGGAAAATCTCGGTGGTGTAGTGGCCTTAGCCACAGTGGAAGCACGCCAGCAGGGGCGCCATCCCCGACACCTTGCCATCAAACCTCTCCAGGAGCGTTTGGTGCAGATGGGCCTGCTTCCAGAGGCTGTGCTTGCTGCTGATCGACCGGTTTATCCTTATTCCGAGAGAGACCTGCAGCCTTTGGCTGCTGAGTTGACCCGCCAATGGCCACTGTATCACTACTCCGATATGGACATGACAACCGTCTTTGAAGAACCCATTCCGTTGGTGGAGTTGTGCAGCCGGCCGGAGGAGTCGATCCCGCTACTGCAGACCGCTTACGATAACGCCAGTGGCCGCCAGCGCATACCCTTGGCCCAGGCCTTAGCCTTGATGGGATCCGACTACGGCCGGCAAGCACTGGTGGATGCAGTCAACGAAGATTTGGATGCTAGTGAACTGCCTACAGTGAATCCGGAAATTCGTCATTTCACTTGGCCGCCCGATCAGGGAGCTATGCCTGAAACCGCCTATCTCCTTTATTCCTTGGGCACCCTTCCCCATTTGGAGAACATCAAGCTATGGCAGCGAACCATGGAGCTTTTGGATACGAGCCCAGCTGCCCTGCGCGACAAATATCGCGGTTCGTTCTACTTCGTTGACGCTATCTGTTTTGGTGCAGAGCGCCTAGGTAGTCCAGCTGCTTTACCTGTACTGCGAACTCTGCAGAACCTCGACGCTTTCGGTAACCAAACAAACAACGAGCCGTATGAAGTGGATTTCTTCCAAGAGCGCGAGGCCTTCCTTGCAATCACCATCGCTCGAGCTATGGCTCGCTGTGGTGCTCGTTCTGGTCTGGAAACCTTGGTAACCTATCTCGCTGACACCCGCAAGCCCTTGGCAGCCTATGCCTGCAGCCAACTGCGGTTGATCACCGAGTCCGATGGGCCCTGTTCGACCTCGCACTGGCAGCAGTATGTGGCTTCACTCCCCGAAGAATTGCCGTCTCGCCCGGTGCGGACGGGCACGGGCCCTGGCGCCATGTCATGAACAAGAAATTGTGTCCATGAAAAACTTTGGGCCCGGATCCAAAATGGACCCGGGCCTCGATCTGTTCGGCGATCCTCTTTTGCATGCGTTTTGACCAAATAGCAGGCAGATCCATTCTCACTCAATTGTCCAAAATCCGGGTCAAACCAAGGGGAAAATGAGACGGCCCGTTGATTCGCTGCGCCTAGATCTCCGTTTCAGCAATACCTGGTGGTTTCTGGTCAAAGCTAACGGCTCCTTGGACTCCGTAGTGAGCCACGCTTCCGCTTCAGGAAACATGTCGGCTGGCAAGGTTTTGGAAAGGCGGTAGTTCTTCTCAGTTGACTCCCCACTCGGTCCGATGGAGCTGCAGAAACCCCTGGCAGAGGAGTTTACCGGCATACGCTTTCATCTCCACGAATCACTTCCACAAACCAGGCCTAGCTCAACGGGAAAGCTCAAACTAGACTCACGTGGCAGTGCGCTGACACCACCAAAATAAAACCAGACTGCCTGGCTTCTGAGCGGGTCTAGATTCCAACGTTGGAAGCATGCGAGTCAAACCCGCATTTTGATGGGCAATTCTCTTTCCAACCTCCAGCTGTAGAGCGAAATAGCCCCTGTGATCGTGGTCAATATCTCGTCCTAGCGCCGCACAATAACGGCGAAGGCCATGAAGAATAGCGAGAAACAGCTGGAAATTACGACAAACAGTGCTACACTAAACGCATAGCGAACTATGACAGGAGGTCACACCGTGAGTGATGTGTATGCATCCTTGGGAGTCAAGACGCTGATTAACGCCCATGGAACCGTAACCAAGTATGGCGGATCGACCATGCCACCCCAGGTGATCGCAGCCATGCAGTCTGCTTCGCAGGCCTACGTGGAACTCGAGGACCTGCAACTCAAGGCCGGAGCCCGTTTGGCTTCCTTAGCAGGTGTCCCAGCGGCCCACATCACCACAGGAGCAGCTGCGGGCATCGTGCTTTCGGTTGCAGCTTGTATCGCTGGGACCAATCCCGAATGGGTTCGCCGTATCCCTAACACAGAAGGTATGAAAAACGAGATCATTCTGCTGCACAGTCACATATGTCCCTACGAACAGCAGGTTCGGCAGGGCGGCGGTCGAGTGGTTACCGTGGGATCCGATCATTTCACCGATATTCATGACGTAGAGAAAGCCGTGAATGAACGAACGGCTGCCATCCTTTATTTCGCAGAAAGCAGAAATACCCAGGGAAGTCTACCTCTCCGGGACATCATAACTTTGGCCAAACTCCGTGGCCTACCGGTGTTGGTGGATGCGGCTGCCGAACTGCCACCGCCAAAGCATCTGGCTTCCTACATCAACCTCGGCGCGGATCTTGTGCAGTTCAGCGGTGGCAAGGACATCCGGGGTCCGCAATCGTCTGGTTTTATCCTCGGCAGCGCGTCCTTGATCGAAGGCTGCCGTCTTAACAGCAGCCCACACAGCTCCATTGGCCGTCCCTTCAAGGTGGACAAGGAGACGATCATCGGACTATTGACAGCTGTTGAGCTGTATCTCGAACAGGACTTCACCGCGGAAATGCAGCAGTGGCAGCGACAAGCTGATTATGTGACAAACCACCTGCAGGTTCTGGATGGAGTAACGGCTCGCACCGACTATGGACAAGAGCCGGGAATACAGCCGGCCTGCATCCCCCGGACCTACGTGACATGGGACACGGCAAGGTATCGCCTAACAAAAAACCAGCTGATAGGACAACTGAAAAGCGGCGAACCCGGAGTCATCGTCAGTGACTTCCCAGACGAAGGCATTGCTATCAATCCCCACATGCTCGAGGCCGGTGAAGAAGAATTGGTAGCGAAGCGAATCCAAGCCGTCTTGGCCAAACACCGGCTCTGAACAAAGACGCTCAGAGCTTACGGGCTCCCGCTGCGTCACTCGACAACAACACCCTTGGTAAGAATAATGTTAGCATAGAGCGCCCGCTCCCCTGTGGCCACAACAGCATAGGCCTGCTTGGCACGTTCGTAGAAAGCAAAGCGTTCCACCTGTTCCAGTGTATCGCGGCGTTCATCGTACTGCTGGATGATGCTGCGATACTCATCCCAGATGCCGGGTCTTGTATTGTCACCTGGAACTACTTGCATCAGCGCAGCGGGTTTCTCAACAAACGTATCCAGCGGAAAGAACTGCAGCACGGCACGGAGCAGTTCTGGAACGCCGTGACCGTCACAGCGTACTAACCGCTGAGCCACACTGGCTGCGGGGAAATTGCCGTCGGCGAAAACGATTTCGTCACCGTGCCCCATTTCCATAAGGATCTTCAAGAGTTCGGGAGACAGAATTGCGGGTACTCCTTTTAACATGTTCATGTCCTCGCTTTCATCGATTCTATATAGTTGGATTCCCAGTGTCCTTACAAGAGCCTTACACACCTTTGCGCCGTATCGGAATCGTCCGCTTCAAGGGCGAAGACCCGCTGCGTGATGGGCAAAGACTGCACTGGAGGTGGTTACTATGGCGTGGGACCAAAGTGTCAGCGATTGGCTGCTGGCCGGCGATATTTCCATCGTTTACCAAGCAAAACGGGATCTTCTGCCCGCCGCTGAACCGGAACTGCAGCAGCTCCAAGTACGCATACCGCTGGAAGGCTGGGGTCAGAAACTGCTCGATGCTCGTCGACCCGATGGGCATTGGGGCCGCGGCTACTATTCACCAAAATGGACTAGCACCCACTACTCCCTTCTGGATCTGCGTTTACTCTGTCCACCCCGAGACAACCGTCCGTGCCGTGAAACTCTGTCCATGCTCTTATCGGAGTGCATCGCCAAAGACGGCGGTGTCAATTACGCGAAAACCGTGCCCGACAGTGATGTCTGCATTGCGGGCATGGTCTTGAATATGGCCTGCTACTTCGGGATGGAACAGACTCTGCTTACAACCCTTGTAGATTTCCTGTTTAGGACGTCGCTTCCCATTGGTGGTTGGAACTGTGCCCACACGAAAGGCCATCAGCACTTCTCCGCCCACACCACCATCAGCGTTCTGGAAGGCTTACTCAGTTACCTGAAGTGGGGCTACACGTATCGTCATGCGGACATTGGCGCCCTGGTGGCGGCGGGTGAAGAACAGTTCCTGATCCACCATCTCTACCAATCGCATACCTCCGGTGAACCGATGGATGTACGGATGACAAAGCTTTCGTACCCACCGCGCTGGCACTCCGATATTCTCAGAGTTCTCGACTATTTCCGAGCTGCGGGTCGGCCCTACGACCCCCGTATGGACGATGCGTTGCGGATCCTACGAACCAAACGTCACCGCGATGGGCGCTGGCCTCTCCAGGCCAACCATCCCGGCCAGGTGCATGTTGCCATGGAAGCACCAGGAAAAGCCAGCCGTTGGAACACCCTGCGAGCGCTGCGGGTGCTCGTACACTTCAAGAACAGACATTTATGTTTCGATAACCCCGAGCTTGCCGACCAGTAAAGAGCCCTTACCACTGCCTAGCAGGCCTTTTTCATAGACGTATTTCCCGCTCAATATTGACTGTTGTTCTCGGGGAAATGCCTGGTAAACGGCATTTCACACTCGACAATAAACCACCCATTACTCTCTGTGCAACAGGGCTGCTAGGTAAGCCCCAATCATCCTCGGCCAGATCCTCCAGCAGATTCCGCAGTTCACTCACAGGTACGAAACCGGGATTGTCCGCTGCTGGGCTGCGATACTCTCCAAAATATTGAGCATGCGTTGGTGAGGATTCTACGACAATATTGTATTGAGTCCGTGGAGGCGATAGCGTGCCGTCATCTGGGTCCAAAATGCGCAGATCATATTGTGACTCGAAGTCTGAGGTGGTACCGGCTTCATAAGCCAAAACGATCCCTTCCTCAGCCTCGATAAAACGAGACCAATTCACCGAGACCCGTGGTGGAAACGGAAACTGATCACGAAGAACATCCAGCTGCGTCAACTGATTGTTCTCTAGCTCCAAAGCATAGAGGTAGATTGCTTGGTGATACACGGTATGCGAGCGCTCAAAGGGCATAATAAACCAAACCGGTCTCCGATAGCGCTTGACGCTGTAATCCACGAGAAAATACACGGTCTCTTCATGTTGAAACCCCGGCGAATACGTGCGGCTGTAACGAACCGGCCGATCTGGTGAATAGGGCCAAATCACCGGATACAACAGCAGACCTCCAATGAGCAAAACGATGACTACGAAGCCACCCAATAACAGCAGTAATGTTCGTTTTATCATGGTTTCCCTCCCTCGGCAGTGTTCCGAAACCTGACCATGTGGCGATTGTTGTTTCAATATTCTCCCAAAGTTCCGGTATCCTTCTGGGTATGCTGTGCTATCGGCTTGCCGCGCCCAGCCAAAATCGCATGCCCCCCCATTTAGCTGAGTTCGGCAGCCAAAAGGAAAATCCCTATCCTCTGGATAGGGATTCTTCAATCACTTGCGGAGCCCGCAGAAAATTAACCAAGAACAAAGCGAAACCCGTCAAACTCAACAGCAAAGCACCGGCGAGCATAAACTGGACACCGAACGCATCAATGGTTCGTCCGCCCAGAATACTGCCCAACACCCCACCAATACCGAAGTAACTGCCTGTAGCTATGGTCTGCGCTGTAGTCTTTAACCCAGCCGGTGCAATCTGCTTCACGTAGTACACCATAGTCGGCAGAAAAACGCCAAACGACAGTGACTGAAGCGCGCCGGCATAGATCACCATCTGTGGTGAACGGGCTTGAAACAAGAGGAAAATCCGCAGCACATAAAAGGCAGCAGCGAACAGCAACAGCCCGCGAGGCTGGAACCGCTTCAAGTACCATACCGAAAGCAGAAACACCGGCATCTCACTGACGGCACTGACCGACATGGCCGTGCCTTGGTCCACCGGGCTGCCGCCGACACTGCGAAGAATGGCTGGCAGAAAAATCATCGTACTTTGGTGACCGATGAAGATGACCGTGGCTGCCACAATCAAGAGCACATAATCGGGCATTTTCAACAAACGGCGCGGATCCACCTTGGCCCTCTTGTTATCCGCTGTTCGCAGATTGCTGTCCTCTATGGTACTAGCCACTGCGATGGTTACCAATGCCAATGCTGCGAAACTGTAAAACATAACGTTCCAGCCATACAGACCAATGAACCGCCCGAAAACACTGGCCACAACGGCGAACCCCACTGAACCGAAGGAACGCGTGAACCCGTAGTTGCGAGCTAACTGCGGCGATGATTCCACGGTCCAAGAATCGATGATACTTGGCTGTGCCGACCAAAACCATCCAATCAAGCCAAGGGCAATGGCGAGCAGAACCGGACTTCCCAAATAAAGTGGAAAGAACACAATGATCAGCGCTAAGCATGCAATACAGAAAATAAAGACCTTCTTCACCGTCTGCAGTCTGTCACAGAGGTAACCCCAAAAGTATTGACCTAGAATACCCGAGAACGTCATGATGGATAACAGCATGCCCACGAGACTATTACTGAGACCCCGTTCACCCAAGTGGTAAACATTGAATGCGCCAAAGGTTGCCCAAGAGCTCCAAAAAAACCACTGCAGGGCACTGAATTTGTAAATCGGAGAAACCCGCAACCGCAACTGCATAATTACTGCCACCTTCATCGTGCTGAAAACCCAGCGTTTATTTATGGATATGGTTCATTCATAACGATTCGCTGCCAAGGGACAGTGTCCTGCTTTGTCAGGTCTTCGGCTTCAAACTAACTGTTCCATGACATTTCCCATTGTCCCGACGGAGTTTCGGGCCATTCCAGGAAGTTCCGCAAAAATTTCCATACTTTCCCATGTACCTGGTTGTTGGAATTTTTAGGGAAATGGCTAACCATCACTGGCGAGCACGGTTTGCAGCGATAATTCGTACGAATATGCGGTTTAGGTAACATATCTTTCGTGTATACGTGAATTTTACTGCGGAAATCGTTGACCCTTGTTTGTTTTATTGCTATAATACGTAAAACAGAGTTTACAGAAATCCTGCTTGAAAAACGCTTACTGCAAAGGTGGTGACACGGTTAAGCGCAATGCTGATGTTGTTTGCGAATTACTCAAGACCTTTAGTAAAGGGAGGAAATGTGATGATGCGACGTTCGGTATTATCGATTTTGATGTTTGGCCTGCTTGTCTCGCTGCTTGGCGGTGTCGCTTTAGCTGATACACCACAGCAGGGAGGAACTATGGTTGTGGCTCTGCGCTCCGATGCTATCAACTTTGACCCTCCGTTCATTCAAGACGCTTCCACGTCTGGTATTGCTTTTCAGATCTTTGAGCATTTGATTGGCCGGGAGTTTGACGGTTCCTACGGTCCGCGTTTAGCGGAAAGCTGGGACATCTCCGACGATGCCACAGTATACACCTTGTATCTCCGCCAAGGTGTAAAGTTCCACGATGGTACCGATTTTAACGCTGCCGCAGCCAAATCTCACTTTGAGCGAGTGGCAGACCCAGCTACAGGTTCTCACATGGGTGAGACATACCGGCAGACTATTGCTGAGATCGAAACACCTGATGAGTACACGATCCGCTTTGTTCTGCACGAACCAAACGCTGCGTTTATCGACGAAGTGATTATTCAAAACACGGGCTATGTATCCAGTCCGACCGCTGCTGAAAGATATGGCGAAGACGCTGCCTTTAATCCTGTAGGCACCGGTGCTTTCAAGTTTGTCTCTTGGATTCCAGATACCCGCGTTGAGTTGGTTCGCAACGAAGAGTATTGGGACGGCCCTCCAAACATCGCCGGCGTGACGTACCGTCCCATTCCAGAAGCCGCAACCCAGTTGACTGAGCTGCGGACGGGGCGCCTGCACATTATGACCACAGTGCCGGTGGAGCAGATGGCGGTTCTTGAAAATGATCCCAATATCGTGATGGTCGGGGAGCCAGACTTTAACACGCGCTATTTGGTCTTCAATTTGGCCAACCCGCTCTTCCAAGACGTTCGTGTCCGCCAGGCCATGACCTATGCTTTGGATGTGGAAGAACTGGTTGAGATCTTCCTCGAAGGCGTTGCGGCGCCGGCCAAAGGCCCCCTGCCGAACTACTCGTACTATCACAAGGATGATGTGTATACCTATCCGTATGATCCTGACAAGGCCTTGGAACTGCTGGCCGATGCTGGGTGGACCCCAGGAGCTGACGGTCTGCTGCGCAACGAGGCTGGCGAAACCTTCCAGTTCACTTTGATGTCGCCTTCAGGTCGCTACACCAAAGACCGCGAGTTGAACGAAGGTGTGCATTACCAGCTGGGCGAGTTGGGCTTTGATGTGACCTTGGAAGTTTTGGAGTTCGCCACTTTGGTCGAGAACCTTCAAACCAGTAACTTCGACCTTGGTTACATCGGCATGATGCAGCGAACTGGCGACCCCACTGCCCACTTGGATCTCATGTATGCCACCGATGGCTGGGCCAACTGGGGAGGTTATTCCAACGACGCTGTGGACGTTCTACTGAGTGCCGGCAAACGCACCGGTGATATGGATGAGCGGATGGAGATCTACTTCGAAGCGCAAGATCTCATCGCAGCTGAAGCACCAACGATTCCGATTATGAACGAGTTCTACCTTCTGGCCTATCGTTCGGAAGTTAAGAACTTTGAGTTCAGTGTATCTCGCACCAGTGACTACACAAAGCTCTGGATCGAACAATAGCCTCAGAAGTCCATTCCAGAAGCGGCCTGGTCACAGAATCCCGTTATCCAGGGTTTCCGTGACCATGGCAGCGCACAGTCGCTTTTCGAACAAGGTCTTGGAGTGGACCTTAGTGTAGTATAGCTTCCGTGGTTGTTTCGTTACAGGCTCCAGGTGCCTGCAGTGCATTCTGGAGCCTGTTTTAAGTTACTTAAGGGAGTTGAACGGCCCATGTTTCGCTACATCATTCGTCGTTTGATCTTATTGATTCCAATTCTCCTAGGCGTGGCTTTAGCCACCTTCTTGATTATGCAGTTAATTCCTGGTGACCCCGCCCGGATGATGGCTGGCCTAACGGCCAGTGAAGCTGATATCACAGCGATCCGCGTTCGTCTAGGCTTGGACCAGCCGCTGCACATCCAATTCTGGGAGTTCCTTAAGGGTTTACTGCAGGGAGATCTGGGAACATCACTGCGCACGAGGCGCCCGGTGGCGGTTGAGATCAGTGAGCGTTTCTTTGCCACGGCCAGTTTGGCGGTGATGGCCATTGTAACGAGTATTGCTATGAGTATTCCTCTGGGCATCTTTGCTGCCCGACGGCATGGAACCTGGGGCGACAATCTCAGTATGTTAGTGGCGATGTTTGGCATTTCGGCGCCTAGTTTTTGGATCGGCCTTTTGTTGATGTATTATCTCGCATACGTGTTGCCCATCCTGCCACCATCCGGTATGTATGGTCCGCCCTGGACGTGGGTGGGTTTTCAAAGCTATATTCTACCCACTATCACGCTGTCGATTTCATCGACGGCAATCTTAGCCCGGCTGACACGTTCTAGCATCTTGGAGATTCTCCGTCAGGATTACATTCGTACTGCTCGCAGCAAAGGATTGGCGGAACGGTTCGTGCTCTATCGTCACGCGCTGCGCAATGCTCTTATTCCTGTCATAACCTTAGCTGGTATCCAATTGGGCGCTCTGCTCGGCGGTGCTGTGGTGGTTGAAACCGTGTTTTCCTGGCCCGGACTAGGCCGCTATGTGGTCAATGCCATCCACTTTCGTGACTTTCCGGTGGTGCAGGGTGGCGTCATGTTATTCGCTCTCTGCTTTGTTCTGATCAATCTCATCGTGGATCTACTGTATGCCTTTGTGGATCCACGCATCCGTTATGAGTGAAAGGGGAGACATCCATGCAGATCGATAAAGCAAACAGCACCAGCGATCCGTTGGTCCAACCAACCGCTGCAGGCGTACCTGCCCAGGCCACAGGAAAATGGATCTCCAGTCACCAAACGAAGCTGTCCGACTTTTGGCGGCGTTTCCGCCGCAATCGAACCGCAGTGATCGGCTTGGTCCTCATTTTCCTAAATCTAACTATCGCTGTGTTTGCACCGCTCATCGCTCCATACGACCCCTACGAGCAGAACTGGCGCAACCGGTTGACTGCACCTAACAGCCAACATTGGTTCGGTACCGATGAGCACGGTCGTGATCAGTTAAGCCGTATCGTTTGGGGAACTCGGATCTCGCTGTCCATCGGTCTTATCTCTGTCAGTATTGGGTTGCTCGGCGGAGGCTTGTTGGGCCTCATTTCTGGATATTTTGGCGGCGGCATCGACAATACCATCATGCGCGTCATGGACGTCATGATGGCCTTCCCTGGAGTCTTGATGGCCATGGCTTTGGTGGCCGCTCTCGGTCCGGGTTTGTACAATGTCATGATTGCGGTGGGGGTCTGGTCCATTCCGCTGTTCAGTCGTCTGGTACGGGGTACGGTTCTTGGTTTAAAAGAAAACGAGTTTATCTCGGCGGCCCGAGCCATTGGCTGTGGTAATGCCCGGATCATCTTTGTCCATGTTTTGCCCAACACCATAGCGCCGATTCTTGTTTTCACGTCCCTGCGGATGGCAACGGCACTGCTCAGTGCTGCGGCCCTGAGTTTTCTGGGTTTGGGAGCGCAGCCGCCCCAACCGGATTGGGGAGCCATGCTCAGCCAAGGCCGAGCCCATATTCACAGTTCACCGCACCTGATGTGGTTCCCAGGATTAGCCATTATGGTATTAGTGCTATCCTTCAATATGCTCGGTGACGGTCTGCGCGATGCTTTGGATCCTCGTTTGAAAAATTAACTGTTTTAAGGAGTGTGGCCATGCTTAAACCAGAAAAGCGCCAAGAACTAGAAACCTTCATTAAAGAAATTCAGGAGGACTACAGCATTCCCGGTCTATCCGTAGCCCTAGCTCAAGACGGCGAAGTTCTGTACGCTGCTGGTTTTGGCTGGGCGGATCGCGAAGCCGAATTGCCCGCTGGTCCCGATACTATCTATGGCTTTGCCTCTGTCACGAAGTCGTTCACCGCCTTAGCCATCATGATTCTAGAACAGGAAGGCAAACTCTCCACCGGCGATCCGGTCACAGCATACTTGCCTGAGTTCCAATACGGCGCCGACAGCCACGGCCGCTGCGCCACGATCCATCATTTCCTCACCCACAGTGCAGGCCTGCCCCCCACGGCGGCGCTGCGCTATGCCATGGTCCGCAGCATTGAAGACGATGTCAGTGCCGACCAGCTGCGGGCCAAGGACAAATGGAGCGAGTGGGTCGATCGCGACCCCATCGATAGCTACGAGGAACTGATGCAGTTTCTTACTGAATGCGATGCGCCCAAGCTCGGACCCTGCGGAGCCCAGTTTAGCTACTCCAATGATGCGTACGCCTTGTTGGGAGCTATTGTGGAGCGAGTCAGCGGTCTGTCCTTCGAAGATTTCGTCGGCCAGCGTATCTTGGCTCCGTTAGCCATGAACCGGTCGTTGTTTGATCCGGCAGAGCTCCCCCACCGTGATAATGTTACACAGCTGTATGTTAAGAATGACGACGGCGAGACCATCCCGGCGCCTCTGTGGAATGCAGCGCCCGCCATGGTCGGCGCTGGTTTCTTGAAATCCACTGTCTTAGATATGATCCGCTACGGGCAAGTCTATGCAGGCCAACGCCAAGATATTCTCAGCCGGATTGGAGTGGCGCAGATGACTGCTCCGTACCTGCCCTGCGGTCGTGATACGTACTACGGGTACGGACTGATGATTCATCCCGACTACCACGGCTTGAAGGTGGTCGAGCACGGCGGCAGTCTGAAGGGCATCGCTTCTTACATTGCTGTGATTCCAGAAAAAGGTCTGACGGCCGCCGTTGTGGCCAATTTGGTGGATGTACCGGCCAGTCGGATCTGGTTGGCTGCTCTCAATGCCGCCTTAGACCTGCCGCTGGCTGAACCACTGACTCGAGAACCCGAGTACGAGGCAACTATGGAAGACGTGCAGCGCTGGGTGGGTGTTTACCGTTCCAATGAGGGCACCGAGGTTACAATTACGGTCGAGGAGGGCACACCTCATATTGAGGCGAAAGGCGAAAAGCAGCCGCTTCGCCCCAGCGGACCGGATACAGCTGCGATGATCTATCGCGGCGCTGAAATGGGTATTTCCTTTGTTTCAGACGGAACGGGTGCTGTGAGTGCCGTCTTTTATGGCTACCGGCTTGTGCCGCGCCAATCCTAGGAGGGGTGAGCCATGACTCATTGGAGTGACCAAAAAGCTAGGCAGCTCACTGATTTTATTGCCGATGTTGCTGCCGAATACAAGGTGCCGGGCCTCTCCGTTGCGCTGGCCGAACGCGGCCAACTCTTGTATGCGCGGGGTTTTGGCCAGCGCAACCTCGAAGAGCAGCTCCCCGCCACAGAACATACGGTGTATGGCATTGCATCGGTGACCAAGTCATTCACAGCTTTGAGCTGTCTGCTGCTGGCACAGGAAGGCAAGCTTTCCTTAGGTGATCCAGTGCGTCGATATCTGCCAGAGTGGGATGCAGCCGACGAAGCCATTAACCGCACCATGACGATCCACCATTTTCTAACCCATTCTGCGGGCTTGCCGCCTTCCGGCTCGCGCCGGTACTGTG
>SLOZ01000302.1 GCA_007132255.1 Limnochordia bacterium
ATGCTGATCAATGAGAATGCGACCAGCATCGGTATCATAGAACCGGGGAATCAGGCTGATAATCGTTGTCTTACCAACGCCCGTTGGCCCAACCAACGCCAGCGTTTCACCGGGATTGACCTGGAACGAGATATCTCGCAGGACAGGTGCGTTCTGGATGTAAGCGAAGTCGACATTTTCAAAGGTAACGCTGCCCTGTACTTGGGCTACATCAATAGCTCCCGGTTTCTCGGTTATATCAGGCTCCGTTTCTAAGACCTCAAAGATGCGATCAGCACTGGCCAACGCTTGTTGGATTCCTTCGTTCAAACGCGCCAAAACAACGATGGGCTGGTAGAACATGCCCAAATACAGCAGGAATGCCACAATGTCAGCTACCGGCAGTGACTGACGCAGAGCCAATGCTCCGCCGTAAAAAATAACAATCACGGTCCCCACGGATCCCAACCATTCAATGACCGGATGGTGGATGGCATTGAGCTTGAGGGCATACATCAGATCCAGTGTGTAGCGATGAGCTCGTTTCTCCACACGTTTTTCTTCCCGGTGCTCCCTTGTAAAGATCTGGATCTCCTTGATACCGACAATATTGTCCTGCAGCAGTCCGTTCAACTGCGCCATGCGTTCCTGGGCTCGCCGGAAAGCTGGACGGGCTTTTTTGCCGAACCAATAAGCCGTCAAGGCAATGATCGGCATAGGCAGCAGCGTCCAAAGAGCCAACGAAGCATTGAGCGTGAACAAGATGGCTGCTACGCCAAATAACAGGAGTACATTCACAATAACATCGGGCACCCCGTGAGCTAAAAGCGGTTCTAGGTGCTGCGTATCGTTGACAATGCGTGACATCAACTGTCCTGTCTGCTTGTCCTGATAATAGGATAACGATAGGCGCTGCAAATGGGTATAAATCCGCACCCGAAGTTTTTCTACGAGACTCCAGGCCACCCAATGGGCTGTATAGTTCGTGGCAAAGGCGAAGAACGCCCGCAGGGTGAACAAAGCTAGGAGCAGGATACTCAAGCGCACGATCGTCTGCCACTCATCACCGAGACTGCCTTCTACAAGGCCGATCACGGCGCGAATAATCCACGGACCGGCTAGATTGGTTGCAGTGATTCCCAGTGTTCCGATGATAACCAGCAAAACCAACAGCCTAAACTCTCGCAGGGTTCGCAATAATTTCAGTAATGAATCCATATGCATCATCCTCCATCCTGTTTATTTCGTAAGCCTAAAGAAAAACCCTGCTTAATTTTGGATTATTTGTTGCAGTAAGCAACCTACCAGCAAATGCCGGTAGTTTAGGGAACACTGCGGCCTGGACGCACCGCGAAGCCCCCTAAACACGAAGGGGGCTTCGCTGGTGAAAGGATCGAGCCAGTTCATTGGATAGAGTTACGGCGTGTACCGAATCCACACGTTTTTGGCGGCGTTACTCGGCGGCCAATCCCTGGGCCACGATGTCGTCAAAGGCCGCCTCCAGAGCGCTGCGCTTGGCCTCAGCTTCCGATCGGGTAGCAGCGCGTGCGCCAATGTAGAGCTTCATCTTCGGTTCCGTACCTGAAGGCCGCAGAGTAATGCGCTGGCCTGACTGGGTTTCCCACTGGATGACTTCTTCTTTGGGAAGCGTAATGGGAGTTTCATCACCAGTGGGTACATGCAATTCTACACTACGACCATAATCCCGGCGGTACTCGATGGTCTCACCGGCAATTTCAGTCATGGTGTTCGTTCGCAGTGTTTCAATGAGCTGTTTCGCCTGCTCCGCCTCGGCACTGGAGTTAAACGAATACGAGCGCAGCGCCTCCAGATAAAAGCCGTGCTTCTCCATGAGCCTTTCTAGTTGGTCGATGAGCGTCCGACCTTCGGACTTGTAATACGCTGCCATCTGGGCCAACAAAAGCGAAGCCATGACAGCATCCTTATCACGCACAAACATCCCGGCCAGATATCCGTAGCTTTCTTCGAAACCCAAGATATACGGACGACCTTCGCACTCCAACCGGCCCATCTGGTCGCCAATGTACTTGAAACCCGTCAAAGTATCTAGAACGTCCACATTGTGTTCCGCCGCAATGGGGCCGATCATCTCCGTGGACACGATGGTCTTGATGATTACACCATTCTCTACACGATCCTTAGGAAGTGTTGCTAACAGATAGTCCGACATCAAGATGCCTACTTGGTTGCCGTTTAGCAGCTTGTAAGTTCCATCGTGCCAAACAGCACTGCCCACGCGGTCGCCGTCAGGATCCGTGGCCAGCAGCAGGTCGTAACCGCCTTGGCCGGCCTGGGCGAAGGCTAATTCGAAAGCGCCAGCTTCTTCAGGATTGGGCGATTTCACAGTGGGAAACTCACCGTCGGGAACCATCTGTTCCGGGACTGTACCCACCTCTTCAAAGCCAGCCCTTGCCAACACGTCTGGTACATAAGCGGCACCAGTTCCATGCAGCGGCGTGTATAGAACCTTCAGGGACAGATCATGTTCCTTCTTGGGCGGCAGCAGTGTTTTGATCGCCGAAAAATACGCCTCATTGGTCTCGCTGCCTAAGGTTGTCCACAGGGCTGAGTGCTTAGCATCAGCATGGACGGCAACGTCAGCGAGATCGAGATCTGCCATGACCTGACTGATACGATTTGCTTGCTCAGGCAGCATTTGCACGCCATCTTCCTGGTAACACTTAAAACCGTTATATTCTGGGGGATTGTGACTGGCCGTAATCACGATGCCAGCCCCGGTTTTCCAATGCCGGACCGCAAATGACAGCAGCGGTGTCGGAGCGATTTCACCAAAAACATACACAGGAATTCCATTGCCCACTAAAACTTTCGCGGCCTCTTCGGTGAATTCCCGTGACATCCGGCGCGAGTCGTGGGCGATAGCTACGCCCCGCTTAGCCAATTCCGCTTCTTTCAGAGCCGTTGCCAGAGCTTGGGAGGCCAGCCGTATGGTGTAAATGTTCATGCGGTTCGACCCAGCACCGATCTTGCCGCGCATGCCGCCGGTTCCAAACTCCAGAACTTTGAAGAAACGATCATGAATTTCGTCATCGTGACCTTCGAGACTACGCAGTTCTTGTTTTGTCGCGTCGTCGATCTGGTCATCATCGAGCCAATGCTTGAACCGCTGCTTTGCGTCCATCTGTCACCCTTCCCTTCAATGCAAATTTGTCGGTTTTTCCACCGGATAGGCGGCAATTCCCAACATACCCTGCCCCCCGTGCACCGCTAACGCTGTACCCATCTCCGATATGATAGTCGTAGAACAAGACAAACGAGCCTCCACCAACTGAGCGAACTTCTCAGCTTCCGCTTTGGCATGGGTATGAAGTACTGCCACATGCAGGGGTTTTTGTTCAAAGCGTTCTTCAGCCAGTTGAACCATGCGCTCCAAAGCACGCGGGTACGAACGAGCCTTATCCACGACCACGGCCGCCCCATCAATCATGCCAAGAATCGGTTTGATCTTCAAGATAGAAGCCATGATTGCCTTCATTTTGCCCACCTTGCCGCTGCGAGCTAAGTATTTTAGCGTCGGAACTGCAACCCACACACCAGTCTCGGCTCGCATCTCCTCCAGCATTTGAACGATCTCCACCGCCGAATGGCCCAATTGTGCCCAAGATGCAGCTGCCATAGCCAGAAACCCCTGCCCCATGCTGCAGGATTCGGTATCCACTACATGAACAGGAACTGCGGTTTCTCCAGCTGCCAGCTGTGCCGATTGCACTGTACCTGAGGAGCGACCCGCAATGTGAACAGAAACAATCTCTGCACCAGCGGCTGCAACCTTCTCGTACACTTCAAGAAAGTCGCCGGGCGACGGTTGTGATGTGGTCAGACTCTGCGCCCCGTCGAATCGATGATAGAACTCTTCTAATGACATGTCAAGTTGTTCGCGGTACAGCGCCCCGTCCATCTGGATGCCAACAGGCACGACAAAGATCCCCAGCTCGTCCAGCAGCTCCTTTGGGATGCTGGCTGCAGAATCAGTAACGATCACCACTTGCTTCATCGAATGACCACACTCCCGTCCGTTTTTTGGTTTAACTATGTCGTCGAGCTCGATTGTAGGATTCGGGCCAAGGCACGTCCGCAAGCTGCTCTGTGCTGCGGAGGACCCAATGCGGATCTCGCAGCAGAGCTCTTCCCAAGGCCACAAAGTCAGCATGGCCGGAAGCCACAACGGATTCAGCCAGATCCAAAGAATCCAGCCGACCCACGGCAATGGTGGGCAAGCTGCTGGCTGCTTTCACAGCTTGAGCCAGCGTAACTTGGTAACCGGGGAAAGCATCGATAAGTGCCGGTACTATGCCGCCGGAACTAATGTCAATGATATCCACGCCCGCTTCCTTAAGGGCAATGACCGTTGCACTTGTGTCCTCTAGTGTTAGGCCGCCGGAGACGTAATCCACGGCGGAGAGTCGCACCGAAAGTAGGCGATCGTCCGGCCATTCTTCCTTGACAGATTGCACAACGCGCATGAGCAGACGCCGCCGGTTTTCTGGCGAGCCGCCGTACTGATCCTGCCGCTGGTTGGCGATCGGCGACAAAAACGAGTGCAGCAAATAGCCGTGAGCTCCGTGCAGTTGAATCATGTCAAAGCCAGCTTCGCGGGCCCGCCCTGCAGCCTCTTTCCAGAGCATAAGCAGCTGGTCGATTCCTTCGTCAGTCAGCTCTTGGGGTACGGGATAGCGCTGGGGATCAGCGCTGATAGCTGAAGGGCCGATCAAAGAATCTCCATGGCCCTTGCGGCCACCGTGGGAAAGTTGAATCCCCATGACCGCCCCGTTCATCCTACCCCACGTTGCTATGCGTTCTAAGCCCTCGATGTGTTCGTCGTGGTAAATGCCTAAGCAGTTGCCACTGAGGCGCCCTCTGCGCTCAATGCCTGTCGCTTCGACGATAATCAGACCCACACCACCTATGGAACGACTCGTATAGTGTGTCAAGTGCCATGGTTGGACAAAGCCGTCATCATCGGCCTGGTATTGGCACATTGGTGCCATGACAATGCGATTGCGTATCGTCGTATCTTTGAGGGTAATCGGTTGGAATAGCTTCACAGTCTAACTCCTATCCAGCTCATTGCTAGTATTGATGCCGCTGTAACCAACTGCGGGAAACCAACAAACCCAGCACAGCACCGACCAGTACATTGCTGGGCCAATGTTCTTCGAGCACCAGTCGGGAAAACCCTATCAGACCGGCAGTTCCGTAAAACAGCGGCGCCAGATCAGGATGGCGCTGTGTCCAGTAAGCTGCAGCGGCAAAGGAGACCGCAGTATGAGCCGAAGGCATGGCAGCATAATCGGTGTTCCACGTCGGCCCCCGGAACACAGGGCCTTGGTTGAGATGTGGCCGAGCTTGGCCAAAGGCGATCTTTCCGACACCTGTGACCATACCGGTCAAACCAATGGACCACAACAGCTCCGGTGAATCTTGGCTATCACGCAGAGCGGCCGCTAACGCGTAACCAACGTGCAGGCGCGGATCTCCTAAGAGCGTAATCGCCGACCAAAAGCCATGGGCGTCCGTTCGCCTTCGCTGTTGGATGCCGGCCAGAACTTGCTCATCCCAGCGCCCTAACCAGGTTAAAGAGAATGCCGGTTCCGCCGAGAGTCGGTCAATATCGTTAGGAACCGTTTGTGAATGCGAAAGTACAGTATCCATCCACCATGGAGAGTCAGGAGCTGCCGCGGCTGTACCGCCGTTTAGCAGCAGCAGAACTAGAACAAGCATGATCCGGGTCATGAAGGCCGTTTCCTATGAGAATTTTCGGCGGCTGTCTTGGCAATCCCTGTCTGCCAAGCGATGAATTCCGGAACTTCGCGGCTGGCCGCCTGGTTGATAACATGAACGGGAATTCCGCGGCGTTCGGCCATGCCTGGCAGGGCCGACGCAGGATTCACCGTTAAGCTGGTGCCCACTACGAGAACGCCACAGGCTTGGTTGAGGAGATTGGCTACATAGCGCCAACGCGTCACGGGTTCCTGGTACAAGACGACATTGGGCTTATAAATGCTGCCGCAGCTGCACTTCGGGATCGCTCGCTGGTGCATAAAGGCCAATTGGGACTCGTCGCCGCACTGAACACAGTGAGCATAACGCAGATCGCCGTGGAGTTCGAGAATATCGCCACTGCGTGTTCCGGCCCGCTGGTGGAGGCCATCGATGTTCTGGGTGACGACGTACCACTGCGCTTCGGATATGGCACAGTGAGCCGGATTGGGCTTCGCCATTTCTACGCTGCGAAACATGTCCCATACAATCTGCCAGACCGACGCTGGATCCTGTTCCCAGACGTCAAGGGTTAAGACCTCCCTCAGATCGGGCCGTTCTTCAAATGTTGGGATACCGGATTCTTGCGAGATACCGGCACCACTAAATACAATCCACATAATCGACCAACCTTCCTACAGCAAACGAATAGTAGATCGGGTGTTCCATAGAATCTGCCGACCACCGCATTAGGGGTGGGTTCTGTAGACCGACGCTCTGTTCGGCTGGGCTCTATAACAGCAACCGTATCCGGCATACAGAGACCATGAACGCGTGCGATCTGCGAACGCTGTCCTCCACTGCCTAGCGGTGGTTCCACGGAAGTCATCAGCCGTTCGGAATCGAGACCTTGGTTATTGGCGAACGCACGGGGTCTTGTGCTGCACGGCACTGTGGCGCCCAGGTCTTGGGCCGGCTGACAGCTTCCCCAACATTCTTCGTGCGGCCGCCGGACCATAGGCCCACCACACACCCCAAGGTCCAACGCAGCGGTGGAACTGGTCTGTATGTGCGTGTCTGTGAAGGCGTCAACGTGAATCGCCAGAGGCAGTAAGGGGTTTTTACCATCCAGAGCGGTAACGCCTGAGGCCTCGACAGGGAACAATCACAATCCCTGGCAATCCAAAACAGCTGTGAGGGCGTGTTCCAAATCGTCCGCATCCACCACCAACTTCTTTGGCCTATTGCGTGACTGACGCATAGATCGCTTTGGTGTGCTGGTGAAGTATTCAAGCAGTAGCCCGCCAGGAGTAAAACGAATGTGTGTGAGTCAGCCCGCCCTTTTTGCGGGCTTTCAGTGCCACAGAGCACAGCGCAATCTTCGCCAACGAGCTGATTTCAGGAAACGGATCTTGTTCCGTCTCTGAAATGGGCCAAAGCAGGGGTTAGTTCTCGTAATTCGACCCGCTGGATTTCACGGCTCTGGGGTGCCACTTCATGGCATGGTTTGCAGTACGTTCTTAAGTATTCGCTGTCCAGGGAAAAGGTTCCTTGTGAAAATCACGAAGCCGAAAAAACCTTTCTGTTCGTTGGCGGCGCACCCTTCCTGTTGCGGATTTGGGCTGCGCGAGGTACAATACCAGCAGAACCAAAACGCAGCCGGACTTGCTGAACCATGTCGTCGTGGTCCGTGAATGCCGGCGCAGCAAACTGTCAGGAGTTGATCTGCTTGCACTCGTCTCCCCGTCACATGACGAAGGCAGCGCTCATGGCTGCCATCACTGCTGCCCTTGCTTGGGTGGTCTTTCCACTGCCTTTCAGTACCGTACCGGTGAGCGGCCAAACCGTCGGTGTCATGGCTGCTGGTATTCTCCTGCCCCCCCGCTGGGCTGCCCTTAGCATGGTGGTCTACGTTTTGCTTGGTGCTGTAGGCTTGCCTGTCTACGCCGGTGGTGGTGCGGGAATCGGTGTCCTTGCTGGACCGACCGGAGGGTACATTTGGGCGTTTATTCCCAGCGCTCTGTTCATCTCCTGGGGCTTAAGGCAGAGTTGGGCGGTCCGAGCATGGTCAAAAATCACCATTCTAGTCGTTGGCGGCATTGGTCTGATCTACATTCCGGGCGTTCTGCAGCTCATGGCCTACACTGGCCTGGGTTTTAGCCAAGCTCTGCTGGTGGGAGCTCTGCCGTTTTTGCTGGGCGATGCCCTGAAGATTCTATTCTGTTGGTGGCTTGCTGGACATCCAGCGGCCCGCGAGGAGCGACTGCGGTCATGATGAAAGCAGCTGCCTGGCTTCCCGATGCCCCTCGTTTGCGCTTGTGGAACCATCCCGAGATCCACGGAGAAGGTCCATGTATCGTCTATTGGATGCAGCGCAGTCAGCGCATTCTCCACAACCCCGCTTGGGAGTTCGCCGTGGAGCAGAGTCGGCGTCTACAGCTGCCACTCGTTGTGCTGTTTGCGTTAGATCTCACCTATCCCGATGCTCAACTTCGCCACTTCCACTTTATGATGCAGGGCCTTGATGAACTGGCCCCGCGGCTGTTGGAGCTTAATGTGCCGTTTATCCAAGTGTTTGGTCCTCCCGGCGACGCTGTGTGCCAATGGCTGCAGCGGTGGCAGCCTGCCCTGTTAATCGGTGACGATAATCCACTGCGCCACGGAAACGTTTGGCGGCAACAGGTGGCCGCAGCCGCCTCATGTCCCTTTGTTACCGTCGATGCGGATGTAATCGTCCCCACCCAACTGCTGCCCAAGGAAGAATACGCGGCTCGCACCATTCGCCCCAAAATCCACAGACTCTGGGACGAAGCCATGCAACCCTGGGAAACCGTGCGACCACCGCACCAAGAACAGCTATCGGACGAACTCCGGCAACAACACAGCACCCAACCCAGTCAGGCACTGGACCCAAGGGCGTTGGCCCAACGCGCCGGCAGGGTGCGTCAGTGGCTAGGTGGTACGGTGGAAGCGCAGCGGCGTTTGAACGAGTTCATCACCGAACGTTTACCTACGTATGACACCAAGCGCAACCAACCCGCTGTGGACGGAACCAGCGGCCTGTCGCCATATCTTCACTTCGGCCAAATTGGGCCGCATACTGTGGCTTGGGCTGTTCGGGAAGCATCGGCTCCGGATGCCGCCAAAGACGCCTTTTTGGAAGAGATGATCG